>JAYTTG010000180.1:0-2042 GCA_043745175.1 Microbacteriaceae bacterium | reverse complement strand
CCGTGCGTCACTCGCGCGTAGGGAACCTCGTCACGCTCGACTCCGACTACGGCGCCGTCGAAGGTGGTCCTGCCCAAGCCATCGCCGAGCCGGGATGCCTGCAGCTCGACCTTCACGATGGCCCCGTCATCCACGAGCAGCAGCAGCCCGCGCCCGCGGTCGGCCAGGTCGGCAGCCGTGCGAGAGCTCGTGTACAGGGTCAACAGCATCCGGGTCGCCGACACGGCGAGCACCTCGCCGACGCTGATCGACGCGACCCGCGGCCAAGCTGCATCATCGGAGACGGCCAGCTGGAGCACCACTCCGACCTTTGCCTCGAGGTCCGAGCCGTCAAGCAGCGCGCGCACCGAGGACGGGAGTTCCGAGGATCTAGTCATGTCTCATTCTCTCCGGATGGAGAGTTAGTCCATCACCCAGTTCCACGTGTCTCGCGTGAAGTTCTTTACCTCGATCGACGGGCCGATCGCCCGCGGGAAGCGATCGAGCCATTCCCACGGACGACACGCGTCGATGATCAGGCGCGAGTTGGTGCCCTTGCGGTCGGGATGGATCGCCGGATCGAGCGCGCCGCTGAGTGCGCCGGTGAGAATCTTCATGTCCCGCTCGGGATCGGCCCGGGTGGTGACCGCCCAGATCACCTCGTGCAGGTCGGTGATGTCTATGTCGTCGTCCACTACGATCACGATCCGGCCGAGGTAGTTGGCCTGGCGCACTTGCGCCGCGATATTGCCGACTTGGCGCGAGTGGCCCTGATACAGCTGCTTGATCGCGATGATGTTGAACAGTCGACAACCGCCGACGCTGTGCGTCCATGCCGCGGTGACTCCCGGGATCCCGGCGCCCTGGATCTCGCGCTTGAGCGCCGCACTGCGGCCGTACTGCTGAAAGCGTTGCGCCTCGTACGGCGGCTTCTCGGGAGGGCAGCCCAATATGATCGGGTTGTTGCGGTAGTACACCGCCCTAACCTCGAACACCGGCTCCGGGCGGGAAGTTGAGGCATAATAACCGGTCCACTCGCCGAACGGACCCTCGTTTCGGATCAGGTCGTGGCGCAAGAAGCCCTCGATCGCGATCTCAGCGTCAGCCGGGATCGGCAGGCCAGTGAACTCCCCGGTGATGGTCTCGATGGCCTCGCCGAGCACTCCGCCGACCCACTCGAGCTCCGGGACGTTACGCGGGATCTCCAGGCCGCTGGCCATGAACTGCAATGGGTGCAGCCCGGCCACGATCACGGCAGGCATGTCCTCGCCGGCGTTGAACCAGGTGTCGCGGTGCAGGCGGCCGTCCTTTCCGGGTGAGATGTATATTGCAGCGGTCTTCGCGTCGTACACCTGCGCGCGGTAGGTGCCCATGTTGACGACGCCGTCGTCACGGCTGCGCGTGATGATGCCGCAGCCGGTACCGATGAACGGGCCGCCGTCCTCCGGGTGCCACAGAGGTGTGGGGAACTTGAGAAGGTCGATGTCATCGCCCTTCATGATGTTTTCGGTGATCGGGCCGGACTCCACCAGCTTTGTCGGCAGCGGGACCACATCGTCGAGCGCCCTCTGCCAGGTGTCAACCAAGTCGAAGGTGCTGATGTCGGTCGGCAGCCCGAGCGTCGTCGCGAGCCGACGCCGGTTGCCGAGCGCGTTTACGAGAACCCGCCAGCCCTTCTCGTACCCGGGGATCGCGTCGAACATCACTGCCGGGGACTCCTCGGTGTGGTGCAGCATCTCCGTCACTAGTCCTATGCTCGCCTCGGCGTCGACGCCCTCGACAACGCGCAGCTCGCCGATGGCATCCATTTCGTCGAGCCACTTGCGTAACCCAGTCGCGGGTTTGACGGAGGTGCCCTCCGGCTTGTGTGGGACGGCTTTGGCGTCCCCTTTACCTGTGGCGATTAGCTCGGGCGGAAGGGTAGAGGTCATGGCGCGGATTCCTTCCGGATCATTAGCGGGACAGCCACGGCGGCAGCCGTGGTGTGCACCCATGCGGTTGCAAACCCGCAGTTCGTTCGACGGGTTTGCCAAGTACAGACATAGGATCATCAAATATTCGAT
>JAYTTG010000179.1:0-7492 GCA_043745175.1 Microbacteriaceae bacterium | reverse complement strand
AGTGTGATCAACACCACCACCGGCGAGGTGCTGTTCGATCGCAATGGTGCGACGCCATCTCGCACCGCGAGCGTGCTCAAGACGCTCACTGCCGCGGCCGCACTCAACGTGCTCGGCCCCGACTATCAGATATCCACGAAGGTTTACGCGGGATCGACTCCTGGCACTGTCGTGCTGGTCGGTGGTGGAGATCCCACGCTCAGTGCTCTTGGCGCCGGCCAGGAAAGCGTGTATCGCGGCGCTCCGAAACTCAGTGACCTCGCTGCCCAGGCGCGGGCCAGGAGCTCCGTGCCGATCACCGACATCCTGCTCGATTCGACCTATTGGGACCCCACCGACAACTGGGATCCGAGTTGGGAGCGCACTGAACAGTCCGAGGGCTCCCAGCCGGAAGTCACTGCCCTCACCGTCGATGGCGGGCGAGCAAACCCCCAGGCACAGAACAGCCAGCGCAGCAGCGATCCGATCGCGGATGCGGGTGCCGCCTTCGCGGCGGACCTCGGCATCTCCGGGGCGGCGCACGTGACCACCGGCACCGCACCGGCGGGTGCGACGTTGCTCGGCGAAGTGAAGTCGCAACCGGTGCGCGCCCTTGTTGCCTATATGCTGCCGATATCTGACAACACGCTGGGGGAATACCTCGCCCGCCAGACCTCGAAGGTCGCGGGAAACAACGGCTCGTCCGCCTCTCTCGCCCAGGTGATCCCGGCCGCGCTCACCAAATACGGACTCACGACGACCGGCGTGGGCATTCGTGATGGATCGGGGCTCAGCAACGACAACGTCGTGCCCGCTACGTTCGTCGCCCGGTTGATGGCGAAGGTCGTCGGCGGCCAGCAGAACCTCAACATCATCTATGACGCCCTGCCGATTTCCGGCAAAACCGGCACCCTCGCGAGCCGGTTCACCGGGGCAAACGCGGTCGCCCGCGGAGCCGTCAACGCGAAGACCGGCTGGATCAAGTCTGAATATGCTCTCGCGGGTGTGGTGCACGCCGCCGATGGCACGACGTTATCGTTCGCTTTTTACGCTCTCGGAGCAATCAACAGTCGCACTATTCCTGCCCTCGACACCATCACAACGGCCGTCTTCACATGCGGCAACAACCTGTCGAACAACTGACGCTCGTGACCCGCGCTCTCTTCATCATCGACGTGCAGAACGACTTTACTGAGGGCGGCGCGCTCGGGGTCGCAGGCGGTGCCGCTGTCGCCGCGGGCATCACGCGTTATCTGGCGCAGCATCCGCATCGCTACGACCAGGTGTTCGGCTCGCGCGACTGGCACGACGCCGACAACGATAACGGTGGCCACTTCGCGACGACGGATGCCCCGGACTTCGTCACCACCTGGCCGGTGCACTGCGTGGCAGGCTCAACCGGTGCCGACTATCATCCGGCGCTCAATACGTCGGCGGTCACGGTAGGCGTGCGCAAGGGCCAGGGGTGCCCGGCATACTCGATCTTCGAGGGTGTGACGGATGATGGAGAGCCTGTAGAGCAGGCACTCGCGGATCTGGGCGTGGAAGAGATCGACGTCGTCGGAATCGCCACGGACTACTGCGTGCTCGCGTCCGCCCTGGGTGCGCTGGCGACCGGGCGGACGGTGCGGGTTCTCGAGGACCTCGTCGTGGGGGTTGCAGCTGCATCGAGCGCTCTCGCGCTCGAGCAGCTGGCGGCCGCGGGAGTGCGAGTCGAAAGGTCCACGTAAAACTAGACTGGAGGCATGAGTGCGATCTCTGAATCCGAACTGCTTGCCCAGGTGCCCGACCGACTCTTCATTGGCGGAGAGTGGGTTGAATCCACCTCTGGCCGGGCGATCGAGGTGGTGGATCCCTCGACTGGATTGGTCATCAAGACCATCGCTGACGCGTCCGTCGCAGACGGCGCACGGGCGATGGATGCCGCCGCTGCGGCCCAGGATTCGTGGGGGTCCACCGCTCCGCGGGTACGCGGAGAAATCCTGCGCGGAGCGTTCGACCTGCTCCAGGTGCGGGCTGACGAATTCGCCCTGCTGATGACTCTCGAGATGGGCAAGCCTCTCGCGGAGGCACGCGGCGAGGTCACTTACGGCGGCGAGTTCCTGCGTTGGTTCAGCGAAGAGGCTGTACGCATCGGGGGTCACTACGGCGTGAACCCGGAGGGCACCGGGCGTATGTTCGTCACGCGCTTCCCGGTGGGTCCGTCCTTCCTCATCACGCCGTGGAACTTTCCGCTCGCGATGGCGACGCGCAAGATCGCCCCAGCGTTAGCGGCGGGCTGCACGGCGGTGGTGAAGCCGGCCGAGCTCACCCCGCTCACCACCCTCTACTTCGCACGACTCCTCGAGGAGTCGGGCTTGCCGAAGGGCGTGCTCAATGTCATCACCACCTCGACCTCCGGTGACGTCTCCGGGCCGATCATTGCGGATCCTCGGCTGCGCAAACTGAGCTTCACCGGGTCGACTCCCGTCGGAGTGCGCTTGCTCAAGCAGGCCGCTGACAACGTGCTGCGCACCTCCATGGAGCTTGGCGGCAATGCGCCGTTCCTGGTGTTCGAGGATGCCGACCTTGATGCCGCGGTAGATGGCGCGATGATCGCAAAGTTCCGCAACATCGGCCAGGCCTGCACGGCGGCAAACCGATTCATCGTGCATGAGGCGGTCGCCGAAGAATTCGCCGCTCGCGTGACTGCGCGGGTCAATGCCCTGACAATCGGCCGAGGTACCGAGGACGGTGTCGCGATCGGCCCGCTGATCAATGCCGCCGCGGTCACAAAAGCCGATGACCTGGTGAAAGATGCGGTCTCCCGGGGGGCGATAGTGCTCACCGGCGGGTCCCCCGTGGACAGCGAGGGCACCTTCTATGCGCCGACGGTGATCACCGGCGTGACGCCCGGCAGCGACATCCTGCGCGAAGAGATCTTCGGTCCGGTGCTGTCGATCACGACCTTCACCGACGAGAAGGATGCCGTGGCCAAGGCCAACGACACCCAGTACGGCCTGGTGAGTTACGCCTTCACGCGTGACCTGGCCCGCGGGCTGCGACTGATCGACAGCATCCAGACCGGCATGATGGGCCTCAACGTGGGAGTCGTCTCGAATGCGGCGGCACCCTTCGGTGGGGTCAAGCAGTCCGGGCTCGGCCGCGAGGGCGGAGACGTCGGCATCGACGAGTACCTCGAGACGAAATACGTGCTCGCACCACACACCGTCGCGTGACCGTCGTCGAGATCGCGGATCTCTCCGATCCCCGGCTCGCCGACTACTCGCACCAGACGGATGTTGCGCTCAAGAAGGCTCGAGGCACCGAGCATGGGCTCTATATCGCCGAATCGGCGCTGGTGCTGCAACGTGCGCTCGCCGCCGGGCACCGACCGCGCTCCGTGCTCGCCCTCGGCAATACCGTTGATGAGGCGAGGGCACTTGTCGGAGGAGATGTGCCGATCTTTTCCGGGCCGAGCGAGCTGCTCGAGCAGCTCACCGGTTACCTGCTGCATCGCGGGCTGATCGCGGCGATGCATCGTCCTGGGCTCCCGACTGTGGCTTCGCTTGTGGAGGGGACTAGGAGGGTGATCATCCTCGAAAACGTGGCCGACCCCACCAACGTCGGCGCGATCTTCCGCTCCGTCGCAGCGATCGGAGCGGATGCTGTCTTCGTGACACCCCGCTGTTCCGACCCGTTCTACCGGCGCGCTATCCGGGTGTCGATGGGCACTGTGCTCCAGGTGCCGTGGACGCGTCTCGGGGATTGGCCGTCCACGCGGCAGATACTCGGGGCATCCGGCTTCCAGGTCGTGGCGCTGGCACTGAGCCCGGATGCCGTGAGCCTGCGTGACTTCGTGGCGCCCGAGAAGCTCGCGCTCGTGCTCGGCGCCGAGGGGGAGGGTCTTACGGCGGAGGCCATTGCCGCCGCAGACACGGTAGTGCAGATCCCGATGGCGCATGGAATCGACTCGCTCAATGTGGCGGCCACCGCGGCGGTGGCGATGTGGGCGCTCGGCTAAACGTCAGGCATGGCCGAATACTGCGGTCGGATGATCCGCAGCTGTTATCCACGAAGCCCGTCTTGTGGCAGCAACCCCGTCGACGACTCTGCTCACTCACAGGTGCGTGCACGAGTGACACGCGCGCCCGAAAATTTGGACGCGAGTGTCACTCGCGGGCGCGGAGGGGGAGCCGGGCGGAAAAGTCGGCCTTAGACGAGCAGCTGGTGCTTCGCCAGCTCGCGGTAAAGCGGGGTGCTCTTCACCAGCTCGGAGTGGGTGCCAGTGCCGACGACCCGTCCGTGGTCGAGAACAACGATCTGGTCGGAGTCGACGACGGTGGAGAGCCGGTGTGCGATCACGATCAGGGTCCGGTTCTCGGCGACGGCATCGATCGCTTCGCGCAGCAGCTGCTCGTTGAGACCGTCGAGGGACGAGGTCGACTCGTCGAGAAGCAGGATGGGCGGCGCCGCGAGCAGAGTGCGAGCGATGGCGAGACGCTGGCGTTCGCCACCGGAGAGCATCACACCCTCTTCGCCGACCGCGGCATCAAGTCCCTTCTCGTTGCGCTCCAGCACCTCGGTGAGATTTACGTCGTGCAGCACCCGGATGCACTCCTCATCGGTTGCGAGCGGGGCACCGAGCGTGAGGTTGTCGCGCAGCGAACCGGCGAGCACGGGCGCATCCTGCTCCACATAGCCGATCTGGGCCCGCAACGCTTCGCGATCGAGGCCGCGGATGTCGACGCCGCCGAGTCGCACGATGCCCGAGGTCGGATCGTAGAAGCGCTCGATCAGGGCGAGGATCGTGCTCTTGCCGGCGCCGGATGGACCGACGAGAGCCGTGCGCTGGCCGCGTGGCGCATCGAACGAGACGCCGTGGAGCACGGTGAGGTCCTTGAGCGCGACACCTTCATCATCGTCTGCGGACCCGGGAGCCCGTGCCGCATCCGGATAGGTGAAGACCACGTCGTGGAAGCTGATCGCAGCATCCGACGGTAACGGTGCGGCCGGCTCGATCGCACCATCGAGCTCGGCCTCGCTCGGCAGGGTCACGATCTCCTGGATGCGCCCGAGCGCCCCGAGCGCCTGGTTTACCGAGGTGATGGCACCGAAGGCCTGGCCGAGCGGCATGATCAACATGAACAGGAAAAAGATGAACGCCACGAGGTTCGCGATGGTGATCGCGCCGCTGGCCACGCGGAATCCGCCTACACCGAGAACCACGAGCAGCGACACCTGAAGGGCGATGCCAGCGATCGGCACCACGAGAGCGGAGATTTTTGCGACCTGGATTCCCATCTCCCAGGCACCGGTCGCATCCTTCTCGATTGCGGCCGTCTCGCGATCGGTGGCATTCGAAGCCCGAACGGTGCGGATGGCTCCGAGCGCACGTTCGACGGAGGAGGCGAGATCCCCCACCTTCTCCTGCTGCTTGCGGCTGGCGATGCGCACCCGTCCCGAGAGCAGCACGACCGTGACCACGGAGACCGCAATGACCAGCACGGTGAGCCCGAGGAGCACGGGGTCGATTACGAGCATGGCGATGAGCGCGCCGAGAAAGATAAGCGCGCCGCCCACCGCATCGACGAGCCCCTGGGTGAGAACGGCGTAGAGCAGCGTGGTGTCCGATCCGACCCGGGAGACCAGGTCACCGGTGCGCCTTGTATCGAATTCGCTGATCGGGAGGCGCAGCATCCGCCGCACCAGCTGCCGTCGGGCCGAGAGCACAACGCTGGTTCCGGTGCGCTGCAACAGGTAGTGCTGCACCCCGGAGAGGATCGCGGAGATCACGACGAGGGCCACGAGCAGGAACACCAGCGCGCCGAGCGGCTCGCTCTTCTGCACGCGGGCGATCACCTGGCTCACCAACAGAGGCTGCGCCAGTGCGGTCCCGGCGCCGAGCACGCTCAGTGCGATGACGATGCCGAGCACCCTCTTGTGCTCGAGCAGGTAGGGCAGCAGCTGGCGGAAGCTCGCGCGCGGTCCCTCCTCCTTCTTTGCACGGGCGAATGGCGAACGAGATCGAGGGGGCTGTGTGCTTGTGCTCATGATGTCTTTCGGATGGCCGAGGCGAACAGTCAAGCTTAGGCACGGTGTAGATGGACACGCGTACTCCGCGCGGAACATGCTCAGCACTCTCTGCATGTCCGAGGAAGTGGTTAGGGTTGATTATCGTGCCTTCACCTGTCATCGCTGCTCATCTCCTCACCAAGAAGTACAAGGATTTCGCGGCGGTCGACGGCATCTCGTTCGAGATCGCGCCGGGCGAGTCCTTCGGCTTCCTCGGGCCGAATGGAGCGGGCAAGTCGACGACGATGCGCATGGTCGGCGCTGTATCGACACGCACGAGTGGCTCGCTCGAGATTCTGGGTCTCGACCCCAACGAGCACGGCCCGGAGATTCGGTCGCAGCTGGGCGTCGTTCCCCAGCAGGACAACCTCGACATGGAATTGCGCGTGCGCGACAATCTCATTGTCTATGGACGCTATTTCGGAATCAACACCTCCACCTGTGCCGCCAAGGCTGACGAGCTACTCGAATTCGCGCAGCTGTCCGACCGCAAGAAGTCCAAGGTAGACGACCTCTCTGGTGGGATGAAGCGCCGACTGACTATTGCGCGGTCCCTCATGAACGACCCGAAGGTACTCCTGCTCGACGAACCGACCACCGGTCTCGACCCGCAGGCCAGGCATATTCTCTGGGATCGGCTGTTTCGCCTCAAGGAGCAGGGCACGACCCTTGTGCTCACCACGCACTACATGGATGAGGCAGAGCAACTGTGTGACCGCATCGTTGTCGTCGATAAGGGCACGATCATGGCCGAAGGGGCGCCGGCAGATCTCATCCGCACCTATTCGACGCGCGAGGTGCTCGAATTGCGGTTCGGCTCGGACAACAACGCGACGGTGGCCACGCAAATGGTCGGCATCGGCGACCGCATTGAGGTGCTTCCCGACAGAATCCTCATTTACAGCAACGACGGCGACTCCGACCTAGACCGGATCCTCGCGCAGGGGTTTACCCCGATCACTACCCTCGTGCGGCGGTCCAGCCTTGAGGACGTGTTTCTGCGCCTCACCGGGCGGAGTCTGATCGAATGACAGTCGCCATCGAGAACCCCTCGGCCCGGGCGATCGCCGCCGGCGTGAAACCGCGCCGCTACGGCTCCTGGTACGTGGCAGAGCATCGCATTCGCGGCATCCGGAGCTACTACAAAACCCTGCTGTTCACGGCGATCGGCAGCCCTTTCATTTACCTTTTTGCGCTCGGGGTGGGGCTGGCGACCCTCGTCAACCGGCACAACGGACTCGGTGGCACGGGTTACCTTACCTTCGTCGCGCCCGCCCTGATCGCTTCGGCCGCGGTCACGGCGGCAGTGGAGGAGTGCACCTACCCGATTCTCATGGGCTTCAAGTGGAATCCGATCTTCTTCGGGATGAACGCCGCACCGATCTCGGGTGCCCAGATTGTCAACGGGATCTTCATCGCCGTACTCGCCCGGCTGTTGCCAACCACGATCATCTACTAC
>JAYTTG010000178.1:0-2054 GCA_043745175.1 Microbacteriaceae bacterium | reverse complement strand
CACAGACAGGTTTTTCATGGCAAACATCAAGTCGCAGATCAAGCGCATCGGCACCAACAAGAAGTCCCAGGACCGCAACAAAGCCGTGAAGAGCGGGGTTAAGACAGCTGTTCGCGCGACCCGCGAGGCGATCATCGCCGGCGACAAGGCCGCCGCCGTGAGCGCCCTCGCCTTCGCCGGTAAGAAGCTCGACAAGGCCGCGGCCAAGGGCGTTCTCCATAAGAACCAGGTCGCGAATCGCAAGTCAGCCATCGCGAAGCAGGTCGCAGCTCTCTGACATTCTGCTCGTCATCACCTACCCCGTCGCGTGGCGGGGTTCGTGCGTTAAAGGATCTCGACAGGCTCGATCACCGTGGCAGAGGCAGCCCGCGGGCGCTCACTACGCCGATCATGCGCTCGAGCGCGAACACCGGGTCGCGACCGGCGCCCTTGATCGCGGCATCCGTCTCCGCAAGAAGCTCGATGCTGCGACCGAGGCCCACGTCATCCCAGCCCTGCAGGTCGCGTCGAGCCCGGTCGACCTGCCACGGCGCGAGGCCGAACTGCTGGGCGAGCTGACCCGACGACCCACGCGAGCTCGCGAGCTTCGCCATGGTGCGCAACTTGCTCGCGAAGGCGGCGAGAATCGGCACCGGATCGGCACCGGATGCGAGCGCATGCCTCAGGAGGATGAGCGCCTCACCGTGTCGCCCGGCGATCGCGATATCGGCGACGCGAAAGGCATTCGTCTCTACGCGACCCGAGTAGTACTTCTCGACGGTCACCTCGGTGATCTCCTCCGCGGCATCCGCGAGAAGCTGCTGGCAGGCCGCCGCGAGTTCGGCGAGGTCTTCGGCGAAGGCCGACGTCAGCGCGCGGAGTGCACCACCGCTGACGCGGCGACCCTGGGAGGCGAATTCCGAGGCCGCGAAGTCGAGCTTCTCCGAGTCTTTTTTGAGGTCGGCGCAGATGATCTCGATGCCGCTGCCGAGGCCGCCACGAAGCGCATCCAGGAGCTTCTTGCCGCGCACTCCTCCGCCGTGGCGGAGCACAAGATACGTGTCGTCCGCCGGCGTCTCGAGGTAGCGGAGTGTCTCGGTGATGAAGGCATCCGTGCACTTCTCGACGTGCGTCACCCTGATCATGCGCGGCTCACCGAACAGCGACGGGCTCGCCAGCGTGACGAGCTCGCCGGGACCGTAGGCATCCGCTTCGATGTCGCTGACCTCGAGACTCGGATCCTCGGCACGCAGGGTATCTCTCAGTTGGCGGATCGCGCGATCGGCGAGGAAGTCTTCCGGGCCGGAGACGAGGATGACCGGGGCGGGCCTGATCTTGTCCCACGCGAGTTGTGGGATCGCGATGCTCGCCTTCACTGCCGGCCTGGCTGCCACCTGACTCCTCCGTGCCGTCTTCCGCGTCGATTTCGCGTGCGCTCCAGCGTATCCGCTGGCACCGTCACCAGGGAGCGCACCGTCACGGAGGAGCGCACTCTCACCAAGAAGCGCACCGTCACGGAGGAGCGCACTCTCACCAAGTAGCGCACCATCACGGAGTGAGTACACCTACCGTCAATGGTGCAGGCGTTTTTCGGGCGACAGCGGGCGTTCGGTCCACACCGTCGCGCCCCCCTCTGGGCGCGGGGAGACGAGCATCAGCCCCTGCTCATCGGTGCGGAGGGCGAGTGTTCCCGACCTCGAGAGGATGCCGAGCAGCCGGTCGGTCGGATGACCGTAGCTGTTGTCGGCGCCGACGCTGATCACTCCGACCGAGGCTCGCAGCTTCGCGTACAGGCGCTCGTTCTGGTCACCGGATCCGTGGTGCGCGACCTTGACGACATCCACCGCCGACAGCTGATTGGCCGCCATGAAAAGAGTCTGCGGCTCCTCACCGAGATCACCGAGGAAGATCGCGCTGAGGCAGCCGGACCTGCAGTCCCCGGCGCCGCTGAACCGCACCGTGACGCTCGCGTCGTTTCCCGGTGCGACGCCGCCGAGCTTGCCCTTCGGCCACAGCACCTCGAAACGCAGTTCGCCAAGGATGCCGGTCAGCCCTTTGCTCACGTGTTCGACGCG
>JAYTTG010000177.1:0-2054 GCA_043745175.1 Microbacteriaceae bacterium | reverse complement strand
ACGACACTCACCGAGGATGAGATCGGCGAGTATTCCGGGCAGGTGAAAGAGGTGAAGCCGGTCACCATCGCGACCTACCAGATCCTCACGGCGAAGCGGAAAGGCGAGTATGCCCATCTCGCGCTGCTCGACGCCCTCGACTGGGGACTCGTGATCTACGACGAGGTTCACCTGCTGCCCGCCCCCGTCTTCAAACTCACCGCCGAGCTGCAGGCCCGTCGCCGCCTCGGCCTCACCGCGACGCTCGTGCGCGAGGACGGTCGCGAGGGCGATGTCTTCAGCCTCATCGGTCCGAAACGGTTTGACGCACCCTGGAAAGAGATCGAGGCCCAGGGCTTCATCTCCCCCGCCTCGTGCTTCGAAGTACGGATTGACCTGCCCGCGCAGGAGAGACTCGAGTACGCTGCGTCCGCCGACGACGAGCGTTACCGGCTCGCCGCAACGGCTCCGGCGAAGCTTCAGGTAGTGCGGGATCTGGTGAAAAAGCACGCTGGCGAGCGCATCCTGGTGATCGGTCAGTATCTCGACCAGATCGATACCCTCGCAGAAACCCTCGACGCCCCCAAGCTCACCGGGTCCACCCCGATCGAGGAGCGTGAGCGGCTGTATCAGGCCTTCCGTGAGGGTGAGATCACCCTGCTCGTGGTCTCAAAGGTCGCAAACTTCTCGGTGGACCTGCCCGAGGCGACGGTGGCGATCCAGGTCTCCGGGAGCTTCGGATCGCGCCAGGAGGAGGCCCAGCGTCTCGGCAGGCTGCTGCGTCCGAAGGAGAGTGGGCTTCCCGCCAACTTTTACACCCTGGTCGCCCGTGACACCGTGGACCAGGACTTCGCACAGAATCGCCAGCGCTTCCTCGCCGAGCAGGGCTACAGCTACACGATCCTTGACGGGGATGCGATCGCGGCCTGAGGCAGCGGCAGATCCCCGCCCGGTGCGACCAGTGAGCCCGTTCCGGCGGGATGACTCGCTGTGAAGCGGCCCTTCCCGCCGAAATTGGCTCAACGACGACAGGGCCAGCCGCGGCTAGCGCGCGACCTCGTAGCGCAGCAGCAGCGTATCGCCCGAGACCAGCACGTGCCCGAGTGTGAGCTTGCTCGGATGGGCCAGTGCCCCAACGGCGATGCGCTTGGCGTCGCCCGCCGCGAGCTGCGGGCTCACCGTGAGGCACAGCTCGTCGACGATGCCTGCGGCGATGAGCGTGCCAAAGAGCGACGGACCTCCCTCGCAGTGCTGCTGGGTCAGGCCTCGCTCGGCGAGCGCAGCCGTCATCGCGACGGGGTCGAGTTCGTCCACTCCCGCGCTCACGATATCGGCCAACCCCCCGAGCCTGTCCCGGCGATCGCGCGGCGCGGCATCCGTCGTGATGATGATGGGCCGAACCGGGGCGTCGGTGAAGATGCGCGAGGCCGGGTCGAGGTTGAGACCCTGTGAGACGATCGCGAAGACCGGATGCGGCGGCAGCCCCCGCGCAACCCGCCGATCCGCCGATGGCTGCGGCAGCACCATCGGACCGTAAGACTCGGCCCGCACCGTGCCGGCACCGACGATCACTACATCGCAAAGCTCGCGCAGCAGGTCGAAGACCCGATGGTCGGCATCGTCCCCAAGGTCACCCGATACCCCGTCGGCCGTCGCAGCGCCGTCAACGCTCGAGACGAAGTTGACCCGCAACCAGGTCTCGGACCGGTCCGCCCGCGTGTACAACGAAGAGAGAGCATCGTCGGTCAGGTCGGATGCCGCCACCGGAAACAGGCTGTCCAAGCGCACAGTGGCCATCAGACGTTGTGTCGAGCATGGGCTGGCTGGCGGAATCCGAGTACGGCTTCGGTGAGTCGTACCGCATCGACCGCCGCGGGAACGTCGTGCATTCGCACTATTCGCGCGCCGTTCATGATGCAGATCACCGCGGCGGCGATGGACCCCGACTGACGCTGCCCCTGCTCACGATCGATCGTTTCGCCGATGAAGTCCTTGTTCGACACCGCAGCGAGCGTCGGTAACCCGATCGCCACGATCTCCTGCAGGCGCCGGGTGATCTCCAGGGTGTGCATCGT
>JAYTTG010000176.1:0-2060 GCA_043745175.1 Microbacteriaceae bacterium | reverse complement strand
TCGCGAAGCAGGGGATTGTCGAGCAGGTAGATTTGCCCGATCGAGAGGTAGTTGGCGGCTCGCCACCATCCGTCGATCTGCGCCAGCGTGTGCGGGTCGAGGGGATCGCTCGGCTTCGACGTCCAGGTAGCCGGACCGGGGATTTGCCCGGTATTCGAAATCGTCGGGGTGCTGATCATGTCGGTCATCTGGTCTCCGCTTCGGTCGTGCCTGTGTGGCACCGTACTCGCCTGTGCCCGCCGCGCACAGTACGAAAGTCCCGGAGAACGAGCGATCGGATGTTCCCAGAAGCCCGACTCAGACGGCGAGCGGAGCCGACTGCAGCGTGGATCCCGGCTCACCTGCAGCGATCGGCGATACGATGACCGCGCTGCCGTAGGCGCAGACCTCGGTCCAGTTGGTGCCGAGGTCGGAGGTATCGAAGCGCATCGCGACGATGGCATTGGCACCCTTGGCTTCGGCCTCGGCGATCATCCGCAGCATGACCTCCTGGCGGCTCTCGTAGAGCAACCGGGTCATCTCTGGCAACTCGCCACCGGCAATCGAACGCAGGCTAGCGGTGAAGCTCGCGCCGATATCGCGCGACCGCACTGTGAGGCCCATCACCTCGCCGTAGATGGCGTCGATGCGATAGCCGGCGATGTCGTTGCTGGTTACGATGATCATGAACGCAACCCTAAGCCCGCAGTGCGAGCACGAAGGGAAGCACCGCACCCGCCCCTGCACGCCGCAGCTCACGACCCGCCACGGTGAGCGTCCAGCGACTGTCCGCCAGGTCGTCGACGAGCAATACCGGCCCGGTGGGGAGTTCAATCCCCGCTGCGGAGAACCGCTCCCAGACTCCGGCAAGGCGATAGGCACTGTTTCCGCCGGTATCGCCGGTCGGCCCACCCCCGACCCACTCGAGTGCACCGAGGTACGGCAGTTTTCCAGCGCTCGCGAGGCCCTCGGCGACGGAGGCGATGAGTAACGGATACCGTCGCGAGGGCATGGTCACCACTGCGGCGGGCCGCTCCTGCCACTGCCAGTCCGCGAGCACCTGCACGCAGGCGGCGATGAGGGCCGGGCTGGCCGGGGAATCGGGCGAACTCGGGGCGAACACCTCCCTCAGAGACCCACCCCACCCGAGGTCGGTGAGCCTTGCCAGCGCCCTGCCCGGCTCCGTGCGCTCGGTCAGCGCAATGTTTCCGCGCACAGTCACGCCGAGACGATCCATCCCGCTCGGCCACTGGGCGCGGGGTTCGACCGGCACACCCACACGGTCGAGCGAAGCGCCAGCCACGATTACGGCATCCGCCTGCACCTCGACGGAATACCACGCTCCGGCGCAACGATCGCAGCGGCCGCACGGCGCGGCGGTCTCGTCATCGAGCGCGCGCTGCAGAAATTCCATGCGGCACCCGGTGGTCGTCTCATAGTCGAGCATCGACTGCTGCTCGGCCGCCCGTGCCGACGCGATGCGCTCATACCGTTCGGCGTCGTACGTCCAGGGCTCACCGGTCAACACCCACCCGCCCCTGACCCGTCGTACGGCGCCATCGACGTCGAGCACTTTGAGCAGCAGCTCCAACGGCGTGCGTCGCAGGTCGACTCGTGCTTCGATCGCCGCCGTCGATAGGGCAGTGGTGCCGAGGGCCTCAATCACCGCGAGGGCCTTCTCCTGCACCGGCATCGACGAGGTGGCGAAATAGTGCCAGATTGCCTCGTCCTCCGTTCCGGGCAGCAGGAGCACATCAGCGTTCTCCGTTGCACGACCGGCGCGACCGACCTGTTGGTAGTAGGCGACGGGCGACGACGGAGCGCCGAGATGGAGAACGAACCCGAGGTCGGGCTTGTCGAAGCCCATTCCAAGGGCGCTCGTGGCTACCAGCGCTTTGACGTCGTTCAATTTGAGTCGCTGCTCGAGCTGCTCGCGCTCGGCAGTGTCGGTGCGACCCGTGTACGCGTGCACTTCGTGTCCGGCCTCGCGCAACAGTCGCGCGAGGTCCTCGGCGGCGGAGACGGTGAGCGCATAGATGATCCCGCTGCCGGGCAGCTCAGCGAGGTGGCTGAGCACCCAC
>JAYTTG010000175.1:0-7536 GCA_043745175.1 Microbacteriaceae bacterium | reverse complement strand
TCATTACCGCCGGACCCTCCGACGCGCATCAGCCCAGGCTGGACGAAGACGATGTCAACTACCGCGATGCAGATGATGGAAATGCATTCCGACGCAATGCAGGGCATGGACCTTAGCGTGATGCAGGAATGCATCGAAGCGTGCGCGGCCTGTGAACAGGCCTGCACGATGTGTGCCGGTGCCATGGCCATGACACCGGAAATGGCGATGTGTGCCGCCATGTGCCAGAACGCCGCCGATCTGGCCAACACAATGATGCGGACGATGCTTCGCCCGAACGGCATGAACGGGCCAGCGATGATGGCGATGCATCAGGCGATGGTGGTCATGTGCATGAGCTGCGCCGATGAGTGCGAAGCGATGGCCGGCATGAGCGCCGACTGCGCGATGTGCGCCGAGGTCTGCCGCCAGTGCGCGATGGCCTGTCAGAAGATGATCGATTCGATGCTCGCCGGCTAAGAGCGGGGGCGTTGTCAGTAGCGGGGCAGGCGCAAAACGCTGACCCTCGTCGCGCCGATGGCAAGCGTGTCGTACAACTCGTGCAGCGCAACCGGTATGCCAACCGACACCGCCGTATCGAAATGCGCATGATTCCATAGCCAGACAGTGTCGGGCGAGTCGAGCAGGTCGATCCCGATCCAGCTGCCGCCAATCCCTCGTGAGGAAGGCGCGTGGACGACAATTCCGTCGCGCCACTTGCTCGGGGTCGCAGCGGTCACTCGCTCACGAATGGCGGACACCACGTGGCCGGCCGCGGGGGACATGCAGCACTCCGCCTCGGAGCGTCGACACAGCATGGCGTCGGTCACCGGTGGTGTGAGTTTCGTCATGCTTGCCTCCTGTCCGTGCATCGTTGTTTAACCGAGGCTAGGTTCGCGATGATCGGCTGTCATTCCGTCTTGTAACGCGGAGAAACAAACCAGACGGGGCAAACTCGTCGGCGGAGATCGTCGCCGTGGTGCACCGTGCCCCCCAAACCTGCGTAACCTTAACTGTGGAGGGCGCCGACTACGGGCTCCGCGCAACTGGAAGGTTCTGCTGTGGCCGAATGTATTCACGGACTCGAAGCGGGCCTGTGCGACCAGTGCTTCCCCAAAGCCGTCCCTGTACTCGAAATCGTGACCGCGGCTGGCCAGCGCAATGCGCGGGCTAAGGCGGCCGTCACACGTCGTGCCGCCTCCGCCGCCTCGAAGACCGTCGAGAACGTCGGTGACCAGCGCATCTACCACCTGACCCACGTGCGTAATCTCGCGAACATCCTGGCCACCGGCGCGATCCTCGCCGATAGTAGCGAATCCTGGGTGACCCGTCCGGCGGTGGACATCTCCGCTCCCGAGACTCGCGAGTCCCGTCGTTCGACGACTGTTTCTGGACTCGGCAGCCCGAATGTTGCCGACTTCGTGCCATTTTTCCTTGTGCCCAACTCAACGATGTGGGAGGACCTGCGTTCGGACTCCCCGGACCCACGCTTGTCTGCTGACGGGCACGGAATAACCGCAGCCGACTTCGTGCTGCTCGTGAGTACCGTGAAAAACGCGACCGAGCACACTGATGACGGCGCAATCGTGGTGACGGACGGCGATGCCGCCCACGTGCTCACCCGGTTCGCTGCCTCAACCGAATCGAGCGAGCGGATGCTGCGCCGCCTCCGTGCTGATGACAACACGGAAACCATCGTCGAAGCCGAACTTCTCGTGAAAGACAGCTTCCCGTTCGAGTCTGTGACGCTGGTCGGGGTCGCCAACGACCGCGTGCGGGACGAGGTGCGCGCGATTCTCAAGTCGTCGGAGCACAGCCCGAAGGTCTCGGTGTACCCGCCCTGGTTCCAAAAGCCAGAGGCCTAGGCGACGACGACCGAAAAACGGATGCACCGGTGCTGACAGCCGGCGTAGACCTCGCGGCAGAACCGCGGGGTACCGCACTTGCCGTGATCGACTGGTCAGGGTCTGAGGCTCGCGTCGTGCAACTTACGGTCGGCGCAAGCGATTCCCAGATCGTTGCGGTGGCCCCGATCGTCGCGTCCCTCGGGATCGACTGCGCCTTCGGTTGGCCGGATGACTTCGTCGCATTTGTCGTGCGGCACTCGACCGGTGAGCAACTGGATCGTTCACCCGCCGAGCGCGAAGGATCGGGAATGGACTGGCGTCGACGTCTCGCCTACCGGGAGACCGATCGCGTGATTCGCGTCCTCACCGGACGGTGGCCACTCAGCGTCTCGACCGATCGGCTGGGGCTCACCGCCATGCACTGCGCGGCACTGCTCGAATCCCTCGGGGACGGTATTGGACGAGTGGATCGGGCCGGCGGCGGCGTTGCTGCGGAGGTCTACCCTTCGGCCACTCTTCGTACCTGGGGATTCTCAACGGTCGGGTACAAAACGGATGCAACGATCCGGTCGACGCTGCTCGCGGCGATCCTCGAACGCGCGCCCTGGCTCAATCCCGGCCCGATGGCCGAACTGATGATGGCATCCGATGACGCCTTCGATGCGGTCATCGCGGCTCTCGCGGCGCGGGCTCATGCTCTCGGACAGTGGCATCGGCCACCGCCCGAGTCCCTCGATCGCGCCGGGCGGGAGGGCTGGATCGTGCTGCCAAGCGTCGACTTGGCCGAACTGCGGCCGTACTCCTGAACGCGTTCGATCTCGTTCCCCCCGATCTCCTCCACTTCCTTCAGAACCAGATGCTCAGCCAGGGTGTCACCGGCGAGCGGAACGAGGCCTCGAGCGCCGCCGCGGAGCCCGGCCGGAGTTCTACAATGCGTCCGGCGCGGGCGAGCGTGATCGGGGATACACCGCCGAGATACAGCGAGCCGAGGTCGTCAACGGTGAGAGCAACAGCAGCCGCGGCATCCGGTGCCTCACCGTCGAGCGTGTCGACGCTCGCGTGTCCGTCGGCCGCGATGGTCACCAGGAACAGGCCGTCGGCGAACCCGAGATCATCGCTCACATCGAGCACGAAGATTCCCGGAGCGCTGTATCGGCGGGCGGAGAGAGCGACCGGCACGTTGAGGATGCGCGTCCACAGGTGCTCACGCACTCCGACGCGCTGCACGGCGCGCGGGTCCGACAGCTGCCAGAGCACGGGTTCGTCGATAGTGCGCAGCGGTGCCGAGATCGAGGAGACGAGATCCATCTCGAGCAGGAATCGCCAAAGCGCCGAGTAGGCCTCGCCCGTCGCCGAGACCAGAAAGCCGAGATCGAGACGGTGCTTCGTGAAGTCTTCGCCGACTTCGACGACCCGGAAGGTCGCAAAGCCCTGCAATTCGCCGTCCTCGTCGTCGTAACGAACGACGCGGAGAGTCTGTGCGGACTCGGGGTCACCATCGAACCCGAGGAGGCGCTCCCAGAGAATGTCGGCGAACTCGACCTGGCCCGGAGTCAGCAGGCGCACCCGCTGCACGAGGTCGTAACCCTCCTTTAGCAGCGAATGCAGTTCGACAAAGCTCAGGGAGCCGGATGCCTCTGGCCCGATCCAGCGTGCCCGCTTGGTGTCGATCGTCCAGTCCGCACTCATCACCGAGGCCCCGAAACCATAACGCCCGTAAATCGTGGCCTCGGTGACAGTAAGAATCGCGACGGGAACGTCGAGCGATACCGCCGTACGCAGTTCGGCTTCGAGCAGAGCCCGGGCGATACCGCGACGACGATGGGTGGGAGCGACCGAGACCGCAGCGACGGCCCACGCCGGGATGCTCGTCTCGCCCGGCACGGTGAGGTGCATCACCCAGGCGCTCACGGTCGCGACCGGGGAGGCGGCATCCGCAGCATCCGGGTCCCAGACGCCAGTCGTTCGGCGATGAGCAATGTGGGGCAGTTGCACGTCGAGCTTCGCCTGCGGCAGGCGCCCACCGTGGAAGCCTCGATTCTCGGCCTGCAGCCAGAAGGTCAGGGCCTCGCTGTCCGCGGTGTCGACAAGGGCGAAGTCGAGTCCCTGTGCAGCGAGTCGTTCGGCGGAGAGGGCATCGATCGGGGCTTTGGCGTATTCGTAGCTCACTGTTCGAGGGTACCGGGCGCGACAGACCGGCCCCGGGTTTTCGTTCCAGGTGACGATGCGAGGCCGCGTGCTTGAATGGGGAGATGACCGTCCCGCCTGCCTCGCCTCTGGAAACGGCCGCCGCCGGATCGTCCCGTTCCCACCTGGCCGATCTTGCCGCGTTCGTGCAGGCATCCCCGTCGTCGTTCCACGCCGTCGCAGAGGCTGCTCGTCGGTTGACGGCTGCCGGGTTCGTCGAGCTTGCGGAAAACGACGAGTGGCCGCTCACGCTCGGGAAATATTTCGCGCTACGGGATGGGGCGATCGTCGCCTGGGTCATGCCAGAGGGCGCAGTCCCAACCACACCGTTCCGCATCATCGGTGCCCACACCGACTCTCCCGGGTTCACACTCAAGCCGAAACCCACTACCGCCCTGCACGGCTGGCTCCAGGCCGGAGTCGAGGTGTACGGGGGCCCGCTGTTCAATTCCTGGCTGGACCGAGAACTCGAATTCGCCGGACGACTCGTCTTCGATGATGGCACGTGGGCGCTTGTGCGCACGGGACCGTTCCTGCGCTTCCCGCAACTCGCCGTTCATCTGGATCGCAGGGTCAACAGCGACGGCCTCACCCTCAATCCGCAACAGCATCTCAACCCGGTGATCGGTGTCGGTGATGTCGCGGACACGGATGTTATCGGCCATCTCGCCGGACTCGCCGGCCGCGCCGGCTCGGATGTCGTTGGCTATGACATCGTCACGGCGGATACCGCGGAACCCCGGGTATTCGGCCTCGACGGTGCGCTGTTCGCCTCGGGACGCCTGGACAACCTGTCGTCGGTTCACGCTGGCCTGCTCGCACTGATCGAGGTCGCAGCACCCGGCTCGCACCCGCCCGCAGAGGCCCCGCCCGCACAGGCGTCGCCCGCCGCAGACACCGCCCCCGCAGTGCTCCCTACCGCACTCCCCCCGATTGCGGTCCTCGCCGCATTCGACCATGAGGAGGTGGGCAGCGAGACCCGATCGGGCGCGGCCGGGCCGTTCCTCGAGAGCGTGCTCGCCCGCATCGGCAGTGCTTCCAACGCCTCCACGTCGGACCGCGCTCGTGCCTTTGCTGATTCGTGGTGCCTCTCCGCGGATGCCGGACATGCGGTGCACCCGAACTATCCGGAGCGCCATGACCCTGCCAATCGGCCCGTCGTGAATCGCGGTCCGCTGCTCAAGATCAATGCGAACCAGCGCTATGCCACGGATGCCCTCGGCGCCGCGGAATGGGTACGATGCTGCCGTCAGGCTGGCGTCGACTACCAGGAATTCGTCTCGAACAACGCCGTCGCCTGTGGATCGACCATCGGCCCCATCACCGCAACCCGTCTCGGCATCCGCACCTTCGATGTGGGCATCGCGCTCCTCTCGATGCATTCCGCCCGCGAGCTGTGCGGTGCGGATGATCCCGCCGCGCTCTCCTCGGCAATGTGCGCGTTCCTCGCACCGGCCTGACCGGGTGGGCCTCGCCCGCTCATCCTTCGATGGTGATGGGAGTGCCGAGGGGAAGTGCGTCCACGGCCGCAAGCGCCTCCACAGGAACCCGGATGCATCCGTGAGATACAGCACCGGATGCCGACGCCTGGAAGTGGATCCCGATCAGTCCGCCATCGTTGCCTCCGAACGGCTCGTCGGCTGCCGTCGAATGTAGCGACGTCAACTGCACCGGATGCTCGGTCTGCCCCTGCGCCGCATCCCGGTAACGCGCCTCTAAGTAGCCGGTGACGCCGGTCGGTGTGGGAGTTCCCGGCGCACCGACCCCTACCGGCCAGGTACGGCTACCGACGCCGATGATGCGCAGCGTCTGGGCCGAGACGGAAACGATGATGCGGTTAAGCAGGATCGTTGGCGAGGACAGGGAGTCGGCGCGGAGCCAGGCGGAGGTCTGCGCCGGGGGCAGCGCACCAGAGGAATTGGTGCCGGCAGAATTGGCCCCGGTGGAAGGCAGCCGCTGGCGCGCCGGGGTGAGTACCCGTACCCAGTCGCCGGAGTGCTCGACGGGCACCACGACGGAGCGTTCGCCGAGAAAGTCTCGAGCCGCGAGCCGGGCGATCGGGGTGGCCCGGTCCGCCGCTCACACCACGGTGTCTTTCTCGAGTCGATACGCGGTGGCGGCTTCCGCTGTGCCCTCGGCCGGAAGAAGGGCGGCGATCACGGCGTCGTAGCGGGCTTCGGGGAGCGCCGCGAGTCGGGCCGCGGAGAGCTCGGGGAGCAATACGAGTTGCTTCGACTGTGCTCGGATCACCGGCTCGGGGCGAGCGGCCAGCGCGTGAAGCAGCGACAGGGCTGCTGCCGCCGCGAGGAGTATCACCAGCCCAACCGCGATTCTGCGGTGCGTCATCCGCTCACCACCGGGAGGTGAAGAGGCGTTTCCGGTGCGGTGATCGCGGTCGTCTCGGCACTGTCTCCACAGAGCCCCTCCACCACAACGACATCGTTTCTGGTCAGCGTCGCGAGCCATAACACCGTGCCAACGGAGCGATCGGTGACGGCAAACATCTCGGAAGCGAAGACGCCGTCCGTCGTGACCGTGACCGGCTCGGACGACTCGAACACGAGGGTGGATGCGGCACACTGCGGAGTGCTCGAGTCGATCGGCTGGAGATACCCGGACCAGCGCAGTTGAACACTGCTCGACGGCACATCCAGAAGCGAGGCCGTGTCGATCACGGTTCCGCCGACTTCCGCCGCTGACTGGGCGGTGGTGCCAAGCGAAGGGATGAGACGATCGCGAAGATCCGACGCCGACGCCGCCAGCACGATCGATGATGAGTCACCGGCGGCGGCAAGAGTCTGCGCGCCGTAAGTGGAGTAGACGTGAACAGAGGCCGCCGGGGCGGCAGGGACCACGAGATCCGAGCTTGAGGCGAGAATCCGATATGCGGTCGAACCATTCGGTGGCACAGCGACGACGGCCAGCCTGGCGCCGGCGGATCCTGGCGATCGAGTGTGCCCGCCGGTGTCGGCGAACACCGCATTGGTCAGTACGACAGTTCCGGTGATGCCGGGCGTGGCGTCCAGGGCGAGGATTCCGCTGTAGTCATCGCCCGCGTCGATGCTGATCGACAGAACCGCCGTTGGTGTTGTCGTCGTGACAGCCGCAGCCTCGGCGCGGAACCGGTCGGCGAGTGCCTGGATCGCCATCCGCTGGTCTGCCGGAGCGCGGACGAGCACGTAGCCGTCACCTCCCTCGGCCTGGTAGGTCGCGTTGCCGGCAATAGTCCACACCGCCATGGCGACTGCCGCCGCGGTATTCGCATCCGAGGTCTCGCCATGGCGGGCCAGGAGAGTATCCAGCCTGAGCATCTCTGCGGCGGCAAGTCCGTTCACCGAACCGACGACTCCCGAATCGTCGGTGTCGCGAGCGACCGCGCTGGGGAGCCCGGCGTCGATGCAATAGGCAACGCGGCCTCCCGGCGTGAGATAGCCACCGAGGTGATTGAGCGGTTTCCCGGGCTGCTGGTATCCCGGCCCGATACTAGCGGCCGCCGCGCTGAGGGGCACCAACAGAAGTGCTC
>JAYTTG010000174.1:0-2065 GCA_043745175.1 Microbacteriaceae bacterium | reverse complement strand
CTCTGCGCGATGACCCCACCTTCACCGGTCGGGTGATCCCCACGTTCCGGGCCGATCGATATATGCACATTGCGGAATCCACCTGGAACGGCAAGCTCGACCAGCTCGGCACGGCCTCGGGGGTCGACTGCGGCAGCTATGCCGGCCTTCTCGACGCGCTCCGGTCACGGCGTGCATACTTCCGTAGCGCGGGTGGCACCGCCACCGACACGGGAGTGCTGGATGCCGGGTCGGAGCCGTTGCCGCCGGCCGAGGCGGAGCGCATCCATCAAACCGGTCGCACCGGCTCGCTGACCGAAGCCGATGCGCTGGCCTACCGTCGCAACATGCTCTACCAGCTCGCGGCGATGGCGAGCGAAGACGGGATGGTGATGCAGTTACATGCGGGGGTCATCCGCAACCATCACCGGCCCACTTTCGACCGCTTCGGGCCGGATACCGGGCACGACCTTCCGGCCAACGGAGGGTTTACTCGCCCGCTCAGTCCGATCCTGCGCGACTTCGGCACTGACCCGACTTTTCGAATCGTACTGTTCACCGTGGACGAGAGCACCTTCTCCCGCGAGATCGCCCCGCTCGCCGGCTTCTACCCTTCCGTTTATGCGGGCGCGCCCTGGTGGTTCCTCGACTCCCCCGCTGGTATCGCCCGCTACCGGGATGCCATCACCGACAGCGCCGGGTTCACCAAGACCTCGGGGTTCATCGATGACACGCGAGCATTCTGTTCGATCCCTGCCCGACACGACATGTCACGCCGATCGGACGCCGTGTTCCTCTCCCGCCTCGTCGCGACACACCAGATTTCCGAGGATGACGCGGTGAGCGTGGCTCGCCGACTGGTCGCGGACATTCCGATCGAGACCTTCCGCCTCAGGTAGCTCAGCCACACGCACTAGCCTTGAGAACGGTACTTTTCGAAGGAAACGCGGCAGGGAGCAAACATGGTCGAGGCACGGGCAACTGAAGCACACGCAAACATCGGAGTCGTCGGGCTCGCCGTGATGGGGTCGAACCTCGCCCGCAACCTCGCGAGCCGTGAGGGCAACACCGTCGCCGTGTTCAACCGCAGCCACGAGAAGACCGACACTCTGATCTCGGAGCACCCCGAAGCCCACTTCGTCGGCACGACGAATTACGCCGAATTCGCAGCATCCCTCAGCAAGCCTCGTGCCGCCCTCATCATGGTGCAGGCCGGTGCGGGCACGGATGCCGTGATTGACGAGCTGGTGAAGGTCTTCGAACCGGGAGACATCATCGTCGATGGTGGAAACTCACTTTTCACCGACACCATCCGCCGCGAGAAGGCCGTGCGCGAGACTGGCATCAACTTTGTCGGAGCAGGCATCTCCGGCGGTGAGGAGGGCGCGCTCAAGGGCCCGTCGATAATGCCGGGCGGTTCGGATGAAGCGTGGCAGACCCTCGGCCCGATCCTCCAGTCGATCGCCGCGGTCGTAGACGGCGAACCCTGCGTCACTCACGTCGGCCATGACGGTGCTGGACATTTTGTGAAAATGATCCACAATGGCATCGAATACGCCGACATGCAGCTCATCGGCGAGGCCTATGACCTGATTCGTCGCGGAACCGGCAAGAGCCCCGCCGAAATCGCCGACATCTTCGCCGAGTGGAACACGGGAGAACTCGAGAGCTACCTGATCGAGATCACCGCCGAGGTACTTCGCCAGGTCGACGCTTCGACGGGCAAGCCCCTCGTCGACATGATCCTCGACCAGGCCGGATCGAAGGGCACCGGCGTCTGGACCGTGCAGACCGCGCTCGACCTCGGTATTCCGGTCTCCGGCATCGCGGAGGCCGTATTCGCGCGTTCCGTGTCGTCGAAGCCCGCGCAACGTGCAGCCGCGGCCAAGCTCCCCGGACCGACAGCTTCGCCAGTGGAGAATGTCGACGGCTTCATCGAGGGCGTACGCCAGGCGCTCTACGCGTCGAAGGTGATTGCGTACAGCCAGGGCTTCGACGCGATCGTTGCGGGAGCCGAACAGTACGACTGGGATATCAAAAAGGGCGAGATCGCCAAGATCTGGCGCGGCGGCTGCATCATCCGCGC
>JAYTTG010000173.1:0-2069 GCA_043745175.1 Microbacteriaceae bacterium | reverse complement strand
GCGTAGAGGTCGCGGCGTTCTGCTGGCAGGTGATGGGACAGGCGGATTTCACCCGAACCGATGTGGTGATCGGATTCGGTGGGGGAGCGGTCACCGATCTCGCAGGGTTCGTCGCGGCCACTTGGCTGCGTGGCATCCGCCTGATAAATGTTCCAACGACGCTGCTCGGGATGGTTGACGCATCAATCGGCGGCAAGACCGGTATCAACACCAACGAGGGCAAGAATCTTGTCGGGGCCTTCCACGCCCCGGCCGGCGTGGTCGTTGACCTCGATACGCTCGACGGTCTCAGCCAGATGGAGATCCTCGCCGGCTTCGGGGAAGTGGTCAAATGCGGCTTCATCGGGGAGCCGGAAATCCTGGACATCATCGACCGGAATGTGGATGTCGCGACCGATTCGACATCCGAGGAGTTCCGCCGAATGGTCGAACTCTCGATCAGGCTCAAGGCACGGGTTGTTGGCGAGGACTTCAAGGAGAATGGGCTGCGGGAGATTCTGAACTACGGTCATACCCTTGGCCATGCGATCGAATATGCGGAACGGTTCCAGTGGCGCCACGGGGCCGCCGTCGCGATCGGAATGGTCTACGCCGCGGAGTTGGCTCGGCTCACCGGGCGACTGCCGGATGCCGTGGTTGACCGGCACCGCAGCATCCTCACCTCGCTGCAACTGCCGATTTCTTACCCGGCCGGACGTTGGCAGACGCTGCTCTCGGTGATGAAGCGAGACAAGAAGGCTCGTGGAGCACTGCTGCGATTCATCGTGCTCGACGACATTGCGAAGCCGACAGTGCTCACCGGGCCCGACGAAAGCCTGCTGTTCGCGGCGTACCAGGAGATCGGCTTATAGGACTTCACTTCGCGATCCGCGCTGGGTGATGCAACGCGGTAGTTTTGAAAAATGATCGATAAACGCCCCGTCGTGCTTCTCACCGGTCTCGGCCGACAGGTGGGCATAGCCGCCGGGATCGCCGAAAAGCTTGCGAGCGACGGGTGGGACATCGCTTTCGTGTATTCGTCCCGCTATGACACCGAATTCAACGGAGGTGCCGGCAACATCCCGCACATCGTTGAGCGCCTCGACTCACTCGGAGCAGCGACGGTCGCGATCGAGGCCGACCTGGGAGACGCGGATGTCGCCTCCGGAGTGTTCGATGTGGCTGAGACACTCGGCCCGGTTACCGCACTCGTACTGAGCCATGCCCACAGCACCCGTGCCGGAATCCTCGACGAGACGATCGAGAGCTTCGATCGGCATTTCGCGGTCAACACCCGCGCGAGTTGGTTGCTCATCCGGGAGTTGGCCCGTCGGCTCGACGAAGGAGTGGGACGGATCGTGGCGCTCACCAGCGATGCCATCCACAATGAGATCGCCTACGGGGCGAGCAAAGGTGCGCTCGATCGAATCGTCTACGCGGCAGCTCGTGAGTTCGGGACGCGCGGGATCAGCGCGAATCTGGTGAATCCCGGTCCCATCGATACCGGTTGGATGACCGACGATGTGCGCGACGTCCTACTGGGTCGCACTCCGGCTGGCCGACTCGGAACCCCCGCCGATACGGCAGCGCTCGTGGCTTTCCTGCTTTCGGCCGACGGTGGCTGGATCACGGGGCAACTGCTGAAGTCTGATGGCGGGTTCGGAGCGCCCTAACCGGCGGTTCATCGCCCCGCCATTCCAGAACGAGCGAAGATTCGCGCCGGACCTCTCATGCGGGGGCTCCAGGTGTGCGCTGCGGCATGCTGTATCCGGGGGGACTTCAGCCGCGCTATCCGTTCGCGAGGATGGTCGCGCGGGCGCTCGAACGCTCACTTTCGGCGATGGCTCCTGTGGCGAACAGCGCCTCGACATCGGCCAGTCGCTGCTGCTGTGGCTTTCGACTCGACAGCGCGCCGCTGTCGAGAAGCGCGACCGCAGATCAGCCTGGAGCGTAAGCGGGTCGTGACCGGCTTTTCGTACCTTCGCAGCGCTGCGGACGGCGAAAGCGATCACGATGACGATGACGAAGCTGATCACGATCAGCACGCCGGCACTGACGAAGAGGGCGGAGAAGTCCAGGCTTTGTGCGAA
>JAYTTG010000172.1:0-2072 GCA_043745175.1 Microbacteriaceae bacterium | reverse complement strand
CAGCGATTGTTCAGCAGGGCACAAAAGATCGCGATGGCTGAGAGATTCGGCGGATGCGCCTGGCGCAACTGTCAACTACCGCCGAGTCATACGGAAGCTCACCACGTGGTGTGGTGGGGCCGCTCCGGTCCCTCCGACCTCCAGAACGGCATACTGCTCTGTTCGAAACACCACCACGAGGTTCATCGCAACAACTGGATGATCGAAGTTCGCGGCGACGTTCCCTGGTTCATCCCGCCCTCGACAATTGATCCCCGACGCACTGCTCGCCGCGGCGGCAGACCATCGCGACCAACGGTCTGACGCACCGAACCGGCGCTGCACAGGAGCGCACAGGGGGCGAGCACCGCGCAGACGGTGACGCACGCCCCGGTGCCACACAGGAGCGCACCCGAACCCGGGGGCGACCAGCGCGCACATCCAGACGGTACTCAAGTACAGATGTGTAGCAATTCAGCAATTTAGCCACCGTGCAACAGTGCTGTAGTGAAAATATGCGAGACACCACAGAAGCTAACGGTACTAGCGACATCTTCAAAGCCCTCGCCGACCCGACTCGTCGGCAGATCCTCCAGGACCTCACACACGGCGAACTGGCGGCAGGCGAGTTCACGGTGAAGTTCCCGATGTCCGGGCCT
Organism: Microbacteriaceae bacterium; assembly: GCA_043745175.1. GTDB lineage: Bacteria > Actinomycetota > Actinomycetes > Actinomycetales > Microbacteriaceae > Lacisediminihabitans. The sequence goes on along the minus strand of JAYTTG010000172.1, from coordinate 1,434 downwards.
TCCATCTCGCGTCACCTGTCGGTGCTCAAAGGTGCCGGGCTGGTCACTGAGCGGCGCGACTCCAACCGCATTCTTTATACACTCGTCGAAGATCGCCTCGCGCTGTCAGTGGGGGAGTTCCTCTCGACCGTGTGCCCGCAGCAGATCGTGCTGCGACTCGTCCGTAATCCCAAACGTCACCAGCCCAAACGTCTCCAGCACGGCCAGCACAGCGGCGTCGGCGTGACAATCCGTATCCCGGCCCTGTCTGCCACCATCGAGCGGCGCCTGCTCATCAACTATCGGCGTGTCCCGGCGCCATGCGACCTGCGGCGTTCGACCGGGCTGGGTTTCCCCCTCAGATCGGCTGGGGCGAAGAGAACACCGCCCACCGCATCGCAGTGGAATGGGATGACGCACACCGCACTCACCAGGCATCTAGGTGCCGCCGCGACACAGCGCATCCTGGCTGGCCGTCGCCGCCGGCGGACGTATCTTCCTCGGAGTGCATGAATACGAGCGGTTCGAGGAACGCGAGAGCGAGTCACTAATCCGCATCGCTGTCACCCCCGAAACACGACAGTGATTGCGGATGTCGCGGTCACCGGCATCTTCGCAAGCGACCTGTTCCCCACCCTCGCCGATGCCTCAAGGTTCTTCCAGGCGGGCGCGATCGGCTGGTTGCCGATGCGTAATGGACTCGGCCTGCATGCCTTCATCTCACCACCGACAGCTGGCGAGTCGATACCGGCGAAATGCTCGAGGTGCGGTCCAGCTTCTTCGACGCGCTCCTCCCAGGGTCGGCGCCACTGGATTCGGTGGTCGTGATGCGCGACGTGCCGATCACCTGGAGCATGCCGAAGAAAAGATCTCACAATCAACAGGACTTTAGCCCCGCGTGCGCAGCACGATCAGATCGACACTGACTCTTAACGGTTAAGGTGAGGGAAGAAATGACGGAAGCGGTCGGGAGCCAGCAGATGAGCGCTCTCGTTGTCTACGAATCGATGTACGGCAATACCGACAGCATCGCTCGGGCCATCGCCCAGGGCATCGAAAACGTCATGCCGGTCACCGTTGTCAACGTGAACCACGCTTCGACCTCATCTCTTCTCGCTATCGATCTCCTGGTCGTCGGAGCACCAACCCACATTCATGGCTTGTCACGGCCGAACTCGCGGAGCGCGGCTATCGCTTCCGCATCCGCTGCACTCCCGCTCGACACCGATGCGGTCGGCACTGGCGTGCGCGAATGGCTGGTTGGGATCGAGACCTCAGCGCGATATTTCGCGGCATTCGATACCCGCGTCAACATGCCGAGATGGATGACCGGCGCTGCAGCACCGCTGATTTCCCGTCTGTTGCGCGCACGGGGTATCACAGCCATCGCCACGCCGGAGGATTTTCTCGTCACGGATGAGACGCGGCTCGTATCCACTGAGCTCGTCCGCGCGA
>JAYTTG010000171.1:0-2078 GCA_043745175.1 Microbacteriaceae bacterium | reverse complement strand
TGATGTCCGCTGTCGAGACCGTCGCGCGCGGCGAGGTGCTCAACAACCTCGAGTGGGCGACCGCTATCGATGCTGACCGCGATTTCGCGAAGGCCCAGCTCGGTCGTCGCGAGCGCGAGATCCTTCATCTCTACGCCTCCGGTCTCCCGCTGAAGCTGGCCGCCCAGCAGTTGGGGATCGGCTACTCCACCGCCCGGGAATACCTGGATCGCATCCGTGTCAAGTACGTGGAAGTGGGGCGCCCCGCGCCCACCAAGGTCGACCTGCTTCGACGGGCCGTCGAAGATGGAATCCTGCCGGGTCTCGACCCAGATGGTGGTGATGGCCGCTAGGGGAGGTTTGCCGTCGCCAGAAGCGCTGGCCCGGCAACCCCACAATCCGATCAGTCGACCGCAGATCGAGACGGTCGTGTCTCGCTCGGTGGCCATCTTTGGTTTGGTATTCGGCCTTCAAGCCCTGCCGGCCATACTCCAGCAAATGCCAGCGGCCCAGACCGTCTGGGCGATCGTTTTCGGCGCGGGCATCTACGGCGGCATCGTGGCGACTCTCGTGGCCTCCTTCGCGAAGCGCTGGGTACGGGCGGTGAACGCCTACGTTTCGTTCGCGTATCTCGCTGCTCTCGTTGGCTGGCCATTTGTCGTGCTTGAGCCGCTTGCGGTCGCCACTGAACGTCCCTGGCTGTGGTTGCTCTGCACCGTGGCGACCTCGACCGCCGCGATCGCCTTCTCCACCTGGCAGGCCACCGCCTACCTCATCGTCACGCCGGTGGTTTACGGGCTGGTTCGCATCACCCCGGGCGGGGGCGGCGCGACCTGGCAGTCAGCATCCTTCGATATCGCCTACGCCATCATCCTCGGCGGTGCTGTGCTGATTCTCATCACGCTGCTTCGGCAGGCAGCGGCCTCGGTCGACAATGCGCAGGGCACCGCCCTCGACCGCTATGCCCACGCTGTTCGACAGCATGCGACGGAGGTCGAGCGCGTGCAAGTAGACTCGATCGTTCACGACAGCGTACTCACCACGTTACTGTCGGCCGCCCGGTCGTTCACTCCTGAGGCAAAAGATCTGGCCACTCGCATGTCGCTCAACGCGATGGGCCATCTAAAAGATGCCGCCGCCGCGTCTCCCGACGATGATGCCACCGTCGCCCTCACACAGCTCGCCCACCGAATCGCGGATGCCACGGCGACGCTCTCCGGCCCGTTCGAGCTGCGCACGCTGCGCGTGGGCTCAGGCAGCATTCCTCTCCAGTGCTCTGAGGCGGTGTATTCGGCTGCGATGCAGGCGATGATCAACAGCCTGCAGCACGCGGGCACCGGCGAAGATGTGCACCGCTGGCTCGTTGTTGAGAGTGCCGACGGCGGAGGCATCCGCATCGGTATCGGTGACGACGGCGCGGGATTCGCTTTCGATACAGTGCCGAGCGAACGCCTCGGTCTTCGGGTCTCGATCATCGAGCGCGTCGCCAACGCCGGAGGTTCGGTGGAGGTGGATGCCGGAATCGATCGCGGAGCCGTCATCTGGATTACCTGGCCCCGGGCGCTGGCTCCCGATTCGACGGCCGTCGGCACGGAGGCGTCGAGCATCGCACCCACCAGGGAAGGTCAGCCACTGTGATCGTCTCCGTGCCGCGTGTGCTCATTGTCGCGCTCGCCGCCATCTTCTCGGCCTACCACCTCGTTCTCGCTGTCGTGTCGATCGACGTGCCGCGCCACAAGGAGCCATACATCGCGGCAATGGTGCTGTACGCGCTGGCAACCGTGCTCAGCCTCCTGCTCTCGCGCACCCAGAAGATGCCTGCCTGGATCGCTGCCTTCAACGTGGCCGTCGCGGTGGTCGTGCCCCTGCTCGTGACCAGCCAGTTCAATCAGACTGAGGCACAGGGCACCTATGCCGCCTGGCACACGGCGGCGATCGGCACGCTGATGGTCATCACCTCCACCCGCCGCCGCCATACCTTCGCCTGGATCGGCACGGCGGCGCTCGTAGTGCAGACCGTTGCCTGGGCCGGCCCGGGAGGTCTCGTGGCCTATGGAGTGATCGGCAGCGTCGGTTGGGTGGCAGTTTCGCACGCGCTG
>JAYTTG010000170.1:0-2079 GCA_043745175.1 Microbacteriaceae bacterium | reverse complement strand
AACCCCAGACTCGCTGCGAGGCTATAGGCCGGAGCGGTGGATGCCACCCCCATGACGATGCTGGAGATGAGGCCGAGTGAACCGCCCTTCAGCCCCTTGCTGTCCACATCGTTCGTGGTCGGATCAGTTGCGGTCATGCGCACACTCCTTGCCTGAAGGCCGTCGGTGAAACGGCGCATCCGGGTACCGGAGATCGCTCGTCATCGAACGATCTGTGCGGCTCACACTAGTACCGAATCGTCTTGGACTTTCGACCTGTTTCTGCGGATCATGCCTATTTCTACTCTTTATTACGACGATATCGTCTGCAGTTTTCCCCTCAAGCCGATCAAATGATCTGTCGGAGGCAAACCGACGGAGTTGATTGGAGCGCTCCCTGGAGGTGAATCGGCGCTGCCGAGGCCCCTCGGTTCTGCGTATGGTGGTCACATGCAATCAGGCAACCAGTTCGGCGAATTCTTGCGCGCCCGGCGCGAACTCCTCACCCCGGAAGATGTGGGCCTTCCGGCCACCGGCCGCCGGCGCGTCCAGGGCCTGCGTCGGGAGGAAGCCGCCCTCGTGTGCGGCCTCTCGCCCGAGGACTACCTGCGGCTGGAGCAGGGGGTCGAGCAGAATCCGACCGATGATGCGCTTGACGCACTCACCCGCGGGCTCAAACTGGACGACGATGCCGCTGCAAGCCTGCACAATCTCGCCCGGCCGACGCCGGTCGCTGGCCGCGAATCCACAAGCGCGGAACTGGCACACGGAGAAGTACCCGAGGGGCTCGTCGGCCTTATCGACACCTGGCCGAATCAGGTCGCCTGGATCGAGGGACGGCTCACCGAAGTGCTGGCCGCCAATCCCCTCGCCCGTGCGCTCTCCCCGCTCCTCGCGCCCGGCACCAATCTCATGCGCTCCATGTTTCTCGATCCCACCGCACGCGAGCTCTACGCCCGGTGGGATGGGATGCTCGTCGCCACGGTCGCGCGGCTGCGCACCCTCATCGGCCCGGACATCGACGACCCGGCCCTCGCTCAGCTGGTGGGGGAACTCTCCGTACGCAGCGGCGAGTTCCGCGCGCTGTGGAGCGCCGCCGAACTCCCGACAAACGGAGACACGATCACCCGCCTGACGCATCCGCAGGTGGGGGCGCTCGATCTCGAGACAGAGCGCCTGGCCATCGGCTCCCCCGGCGAAGCCTCATTCGGGCAGTTCCTCGTGATCCTCCACGCGCAGACGGGCTCCGATTCGGAGACCGCTCTTCGTCGGCTTGCCGCAATCGCCTCCGGAAAATCACCCGCCGAAGCCAAGCGCACCCTGCCAGCCCCCGTGCCGATCGAATCGAAGCGCCGCCTTCCGTGACCCGGGCTGTCTCCAAAAGTCCTCGTGCCATCTCCCGGATCGGCCGACGCATCGTCCCGGTGCTCATTGCGATCCTCGTGCTGTTGGTGCTCGCGATCGTCGCCCTTGTCACCTGGGCCAACATCGTCATGCAGGGTGAACGCGGGCCGGCACTCTTCGCCTGGCGTGACCGCCAGGTCGCCATCACTTCGACCGACCACTCGATAGTCCTGACCCCCCGCTCCGGAGCCACGGGCACCGGCCTCGTCTTCATACCGGGCGCGAAGGTCGATCCCTACGCCTACCTCTACAAACTCTCCGGAGTCGTGGAGAAGGGGGTGACCGTCGTGGTCACCAAGCCGACCCTCAATCTCGCCCTTCTCGACCAGCGACCACTCGCCACCTTCACCGCCGATGCTCCGGGGGTGACCCGCTGGTTCGTCGGAGGCCACTCGCTCGGCGGCGTGCGCGCCTGCATGCTCGCCGCTTCGACCGCGGGACCGGGTGTCGTCGGCCTCGTCCTCTTCGGAAGCTATTGCGCCAACGACCTCTCGCACACCAACCTCACCGTGCTCAGCATCGGCGGAGAGCGTGACGGCCTGAGCACGCCAGTCAAGATCGCTGCGGCGAAAGACATGCTGCCTTCATCCGCCACCTTCGTCGAGATCCCGGGGAGTAACCACGCCCGCTTCGGCGACTACGGACTGCAGCCCGGCGACGGCGTGGCGACGATCTCGAGTGCCACGGCGCGATCAG
>JAYTTG010000169.1:0-2079 GCA_043745175.1 Microbacteriaceae bacterium | reverse complement strand
GGGGGCAGCGTGATGGACAAAATGATCCTTGTCGGTGTAGACGGCAGTTCGGCGTGCCATGCGGCGATCCGCTGGGCGATACTTCGGGCAGCGACGCTCGGATCCTGCGTTGTGCTCGTGCACGTCGTCGATGACGAGTGGGGCATGATCGGCGAACAGTCGATCTCAGAACTCCACCCCTCTGCCTACGCTCTCGTCGAGAAGGAGGCGGTCTACGCCCGTTCGATCGATTCCGCCGTCACCGTGAGCACCCGCGTGCTCCTCGGTGATCCGATGGTCGAACTGGGTGTCGCGTCCCGAGAGGTCGATCTCGTCGTGATCGGAACTCACAAGACGGGTTTCCTACACGGGCGCGCTTTCGGCTCACGCAGCCTCCAGCTCGCCGCGACGGCCTGGTGTTCGGTCGCCGTGATTCCCGAAGGGTCGACAACCGAGCGTCACGGCATCGTGGCCGGTATCGACGACTCGGATGCCGGTCGCGCCGCCGTGCGGTTCGCCGCGACCGAAGCACACCGTGCGCACGAGGAACTGGTGCTGCTGCGCGCTTGGACCTCCAGCGTGCATGGTTCTGAACCGGAAGACGGAGCCGCGGAGCAGCGTGCCCGGGATGCGTTGGAGACGCTCGGGTCCGAATCCGTGGCCCTTGCCCACAGCGCCGGAGACGGGGTGCTGGTGCGCACACGCACTCTGCGTCGACCCGCTGCGGAAGCTCTCGTCGACGCAGGGATGTCGGCCGAGCTACTCGTGATCGGCAGCTCTCGGAGACACGGCGCCCAGATGGCGGCCCTTGGCCCGGTGAGCCACGACGTGCTGCTCAACATCGCCGGACCGACGCTCGTCGTGCACGGCGACACCGAGGGCCACCCAGAACCCGAACTGGCCGGGCGAACACAATGACACCCCAACCACATCCGATCCGGAGATATCAGTGAACGACATCCTCAGTCCCCTCGTATTGTCGCAGTGGCAGTTCGGGCTCACCACGATCTACCACTTCCTGTTCATTCCGATCACGATCGGCATGGCTACAACCACAGCGGTATTTCAAACGGCGTGGTACCGAACGGCGAAGGTCAAGTACCTTCATCTCACCCAGTTCTTCGGCAAGATCTTTCTCATCAACTTCGCGATGGGGGTGGTAACCGGCATCGTGCAGGAGTTCCAGTTCGGCATGAACTGGTCGACCTACTCTCGATTCGTCGGGGACGTCTTCGGTGCTCCACTTGCGATGGAGGGACTACTCGCCTTCTTCCTCGAGGCCACCTTCATCGGGTTGTGGATCTTCGGCTGGGACAAACTCCCCCGGGGCATCCATCTCGCCACCATCTGGATCACCGCCGCTGGCACTATCCTCTCGGCGTACTTCATCCTTGCGGCGAACGCGTTCATGCAGAATCCGGTGGGCTTCCGCATGAACGAAGCCCGCGGCCGGGCGGAGCTCACTGACATTTGGGCTGTGCTCACCAACAAGGTCTCGCTCGCGTCGTTCCCGCACACCATCACCGCGTCATTCATGGTCTCGTCCGCGCTCGTGATCTGCATCGCCGCCTGGCATCTCGCCCGCAGGCAGAATCTCGACACCATGAGACCAGCGATGATCTTCGCCCTCTGGACGATGATCGGCGCCGGCATCCTCACGGTGCTCACCGGCGACCAGCTTGGCCTGGTGATGGTGCAGACGCAGCCGATGAAGATGGCCGCCGCCGAAGCCGCCTACAACACGGTGAATGGGGCGGATGCCTCGTTCTCGATCTTCACACTTGGCACCCCCGACGGGGTGAACGAACTGTTCTCGATCCGCATCCCGTACCTGTTGTCATTTCTCTCGACCCACACGCTGAACGGAACCGTGGAGGGAATCAACGACCTGCAGGCGCAATATCGCACGCTCTACGGACCCGGCAACTACGCGCCGGTGGTCTGGATCACCTACTGGGCGTTCCGCTGGATGATCGGGCTCGGCATGCTCTCCGTGCTTCTCTCGGCCGCTGGGCTCTGGCTGATGCGCAAGGGGCGCCTCCCGAAGAACCCGTGGGTCTGGCGAGTCGCGGTCTGGGCGTTCCCTCTTCCTCTCGCGGC
>JAYTTG010000168.1:0-7599 GCA_043745175.1 Microbacteriaceae bacterium | reverse complement strand
ATGTTGAACCGTGCAGGTCCCGTTTCGCGACCTGTGCGGCAGGCACGCAAAAGGCGACAGGCCAAAGCCGATCGCCTTTTGCTGAAGTGTTCGCCGTGAAGTGACGGCTTAGGCGCCGAAGCCCTTGTACCGCGAGTTGAACTTCTCGACGCGGCCGGCGCTGTCAAGGATGCGCTGCTTGCCGGTGTAGAACGGGTGCGAAGCAGAGGAAATCTCGACGTCGATGACCGGGTACGTGACACCGTCAAGATCAATTGTCTTGTCGCTCTTAACCGTGGAACGCGTGAGGAAGGTCTCGCCGCTCGCGAGATCGCGGAATACAACCGCGCTGTACTCGGGGTGAATGTCAGTCTTCATCGTAATTTCCTTGGTGGTGGGATGGGCGAGGCGAAAGTTTGGCAGGTGGGCCAAGGGACGACATTACCAGAGATGAGCAGTCTCAGGAAGATTCCGCGGCGCGCGCCGTGAATCGTCCAGCGCTCTCTTCGACTCGAAGATCCAGACCGAAGGCCTCGGTCAGCTTCTCCGAAGTGATTACCTCGCCAATCGGTCCCGCCGCAGTGATGCGACCCTGAGAAAGCAGTAACGCGTTTCCGAAACCCAGCGGGATCTCTTCCACGTGATGGGTGACCATGATGATGGCGGGAGCCTGCTCAGCACGCGCGTATCCACCGAGTAGTTGCAGCAGTTCTTCACGAGCGCCCAGGTCGAGGCTGGCGGCCGGTTCGTCGAGTAAGAGCAGCTCGGGATCGGTCATCACGGACCGGGCGATCTGCACCCGCTTTTGCTCACCGTCACTTAACTGTCCGAACCTACGTTCTTCGAGGTGGTCGAGCTTCCATTCGGCGAGAACCCGCTGGGCGCGGCGCACATCGATATCTTCGTAGGCCTCGTTCCATCGACCGGCGACGGCGTAGGCGGCCGTGAGCACAACATCCAGCACCCGTTCAGTGGCCGGGATACGCCGGGCCATCGCCGTCGAGGCGAAACCGATGCGGGGTCGCAGCTCGAACACGTCGGTGCGCCCGAGAGTTGCGTCGAGAATCTTCACGATCCCCGAGGTGGGGTGGATCATCGCCGAGGCGAGTTGAAGCAGGGTGGTCTTCCCTGCGCCATTCGGACCGAGGATGACCCAGCGCTCGTTGTCCTCGACCGTCCAGTTGACGGAATCGAGAATGTGGTTGCCCTCTCGGACGACGGAGACGCCGGAAAGCTGGAGAACGCTGGCCATGGCTCAACCCTACCTTTCCGGTGGGGTGATTCCTTCGACCGCCAACGCCCGAAGCCCTCCCATGGATGGCGCTAGAGCACTGATCGGTAAATCTCCTGCGTGCGTCTCGAAATGCGATCCCAGCCGAAGTCTCGCTGCGCGCGGGCTCGGCCGGCTTCTCCCATTCGCCGTGCCGCCTGCGGATCGCCGATGACCTCGATGAGCACCCGGGCGAGGTCGGTGACATATCGATCGGGATCACGCGGCGTACCCGTGCCATCCTCGGCTTGGTCGATTGGCACTAGCCGACCGGTCACCCCGTCGTCGATCACCTCCGGGATGCCGCCGGTCGCCGTGCCGACAACCGCCGCCCCGCAGGCCATTGCCTCGAGATTGACAATGCCGAGCGGCTCGTAAATGGACGGGCAGACGAAGGTGGTTGCCGAGGTGAGCACGGCCGAGAGGTCATGTCGGCTCAACATCTCTTCGATCCAGACGACGCCCGTACGAGTCTTCTGCAGTTCGGCGACTCCGGCTCGTACCTCAGCCATGATCGACAAGGTATCTGGCGCGCCCGCGCAGAGGACCAGTTGTACCTCGGGCGGGAGCAAAGCCGCCGCACGCAAGAGGTAGGGCAGGCCCTTTTGCCGCGTGATCCGTCCGACGAAGACCACCGAAGGACGGTCCGGGTCGATGCCGAGCGAGCGCACGAGGGTGTCGTCCTCGACCGGATGCCAAGAGTGGAGATCGATGCCGTTGTGAACGACCGAGACCTTCGCCTCGTCGATCATCGGGTATGCACGCAGGATATCGCGACGCATGCCGTGGCTCACCGCGATGACTGCGTCAGCCGCCGCGAACGCATCGCGCTCGATCCAACTCGACACGCGATAGCCGCCCCCGAGTTGTTCAGCTTTCCAGGGGCGGAGTGGCTCAAGACTGTGGGCTGTCACGACGTGAGGGATACCGTGGAGCATCTGCGCAATGTGACCAGCCCCATTGGCGTACCAGGTGTGTGAGTGCACCAGGTCGGCATCGCCGACATCCCGCGCGATTTCGAGATCGATCCCCAGTGTTGCGAGCGTCGGGTTAGCGGTCCTCAGCCCAGGGGGCACGTCATACGAGAAAACCTGCGCCTCATCTCGCGGCTTACCGAAAGCGCGCACCACAACATCGATGTCGAGGCGCAGCGCCCTCACCAGCTCGGTCACATGCACGCCAGCGCCGCCGTAGATCTCCGGCGGATATTCCCTGGTAATCACATCAACTCTCATCGGTCAAACGCTAGCGCGGTTCGCAGGCTGACGCACCACGATCGTTCCTCTACTCTTAGCAGATGGCATCGAAGAAGATCTTTGGCATTGTCCTCGCTGGCGGAGAGGGCAAGCGCCTCATGCCGCTCACCGCTGACCGCGCGAAGCCGGCTGTGCCATTTGGTGGAAACTACCGACTCATCGACTTCGCCCTGTCGAATCTGATCAATTCGGGTCTTCGCCAGATTGTGGTGCTCACCCAGTACAAGTCGCACAGTCTCGACCGCCATGTCTCGCAGACCTGGCGCCTCGATGGCATAACAGCATCATATGTGGCCTCGGCGCCGGCCCAGCAGCGTCTCGGTAAGCGCTGGTTCGCGGGATCAGCGGATGCCATCCTGCAGAGTCTCAACCTGCTGCGCGACGAGAAACCCGACATCGTCGTCGTGGTCGGTGCCGACCACGTCTATCGCATGGACTTCAGCCAGATGATCGAGGCACACATCGCGTCGGGTGCCGGTGTCACCGTCGCCGCCATCCGCCAGCCGATCTCGCTTGCCGACCAGTTCGGCGTCATCGAACTCGACCCGGAAGATCCGACTCGCATTGCCCAATTCCTCGAGAAGCCGAAGAATGCCGTTGGACTCGTGGATTCTCCCGACCAGGTGCTCGCGTCGATGGGCAATTATGTCTTCGACGCCGATGTCTTAATCGACGCCGTGCTTCGGGATGGCGAGCTGACCACATCCAATCACGACATGGGGGGGGACATCGTGCCCGACTTCGTGTCGCGGGGCGATGCGGCCGCCTACGATCTCAACCGCAATGAAGTTCCCGGAGCGACAGATCGTGATCGCTACTACTGGCGGGATGTCGGAACGATCGAGTCATTTTTCGATGCTCACCAGGACCTGATCTCCGCGCTCCCGATCTTCAACCTCTACAACCGTGACTGGCCGATCTTCAGCCAGCAGCTCAATTCACCCCCGGCGAAGTTCGTGCGCGATTCCAAGGGAAATCTGGGCACCACGATCGATTCGATCGTGTCCCTGGGATCGCTGCTGTCCGGAGCGCACATCGAACGCAGTGTGCTCGGCCCGTGGGCGATCATCGAATCGGGAGCCCAGGTGGTCGACTCGATAGTCTTCGACCGGGTTCGTATCGGTCCGGATGCCGTCGTACGCCGCGCTATCCTCGACAAGGAAGTCGTCGTCTATGCCGGAGCGACCGTCGGGGTGGATGCCGACGCCGACCGGGCCCGTGGATTCACCGTCACTGACTCGGGCATCACCGTGGTCGGTAAGGGCGTCACCGTCACCTGAGGTCGTCGGGTCCCACTATTCTGACCACCCCAAACGAACGGTTCGCATCCGATGGCCCGGTTCCTTGTTGTTCTTGATGTCGACTCCACTCTCATCGAGAACGAGGTAATTGAGCTGCTGGCGGAAGCGGCGGGCTCCCGCGCCGCCGTCGCGGAGATCACCGCGCGGGCAATGAATGGTGAGGTCGACTTCGAGGAGAGCCTGAGGGAGCGCGTCGCGACCCTGGCCGGACTGCCTGAGTCGGTCTTCGGCGACGTGGGCCAGCTCGTGCGTATCACCCAGGGGGTACCGACGATGATCGCCGGCGTGCGGGCGGCGGGCGGCCGGGTGGCGGTCGTCTCTGGCGGGTTCCACGAGATCATCGACCCTGTCGCCGCCGAACTCGGTCTCGATTATTGGAGGGCGAATCGTCTCGAAGTCGTTGATGGAGTGCTCACCGGAGGACTTGTCGGCCCGATCATCGATGGCCAGTCAAAAGCGGACACACTCACCGAGTGGGCGGCAGACTGCGGCCTACCGCTATCCCGCACGGTTGCGGTCGGCGACGGCGCGAACGACCTGCCGATGATGGCGATCACCGGACTCGCCGTCGGCTTCGACGCGAAGGCTCCGGTGAGAGACGAGGCCGATGTGCTCATGGACGTGCGGGACCTCAGCCAACTGCTCGCTCTGCTAGGGCTACGCGGCTGAAATTCAGAAGGGTCAGTGCCCCATGCCGAGGCCGCCGTCGACAGGAATGACAGCGCCCGAGATGTAGCCTGCGTCATCCCCGGCGATCCACGCGACGACTTTCGCGACCTCCTCGGGTGTTGCAAACCTGCCGGCCGGGATCGACTTCTTATAGGCATCCTGCTGGGTCTCCGGGAGCCCAGCAGTCATATCGGTCTCGACAAAACCGGGCGCGACGACGTTGGCCGTGATTCCCCGCGCGCCGAGTTCGCGGGTGACCGATCGGGCCAGCCCGACCAGCCCGCTCTTGGATGCCGAATAGTTAACCTGGCCCGCGGAGCCGAGGAGACCGACGACGCTCGAGACGAGCACGATGCGTCCATAGCGTGCCTTGAGCATCCCCCTCGACGCGCGCTTGACAACGCGGAAGGCGCCGGACAGGTTGGTGTCTACGACAGAGGTGAAATCATCCTCGCTCATTCGAAGCAGCAGAGTGTCCTTGGTGATCCCCGCGTTCGCGACCAGCACTTCGACCGCACCGAGGGCCGTCTCGATCTCAGTGAATGCGGCGTCGACGGAAGCGGAATCGGTCACGTCGGCGCGCACGGTGAGGCTGCCGACCGGCCCCTCACCAGAGCGAGCGGTCACTGCGACCCGATGGCCGATGGCCACGAATTCGGCGGCGATGGCGAAGCCGATTCCGCGATTCCCCCCGGTCACCAGCACGGTTCTTGGCACGAACCCGGAGCCGGTCATTGTTCTCCCACTTTCACTTTCGCCGCTTGCCTCCACGCCCCCTGAGCGTATGCCGGGCGCCGACAAACTCCCGTAATCTTAGCCGTAGGCTTGACACACCTATGGCAAAACAGCAGCAGTCGATCACCTCTCTCCCCCGGTCTCCCCAGGACGACCGGCGCAGCCGCATGATCAAATACACGGTGGCTATGAGCATCCGCACCGTCTGTATCCTAATTTGTCTCGTCGTGCCCGGATGGTGGCGACTGATCCCCGCGATCGGTGCGATCGTGCTTCCCTACATCGCCGTTGTGCTCGCCAATGCCAGCATCTCGAGGCCCGCCGCCGAAGTACTGCGCCCGGGAGGGCTCGTGCGCCGAGGCCCCGGCATCCCCCGGCCCGATCCGCAGTGATCGGATTCGACGAAGAGTTCGCCGAACCAACCTGCTCGCGAGCAGGTTGTCGCCTACCCGCCGCGTGGAATGTCAACTGGCGTAATCCTCGGATTCACGGCCCGGACCGGGTCAAAACCTGGCTGGCCTGCGGTGAACACCGCGACTTCCTTCAGCTTTACCTCGAAGCCCGCGATTTTCCCGTCGTTGTGACTGCGCTCGGGCATCCTCTAGATCGCCTTCCGGAAGCCGTTCCCACCGAGAGCCGCCCACGGTGAATCGGTGGCGATTCGCCGTGAGCCGGCGCTGGTTCGGGTATCTTGCCCTCGCTCTTGTCTTCGCAGCGGTGTGCGTCGCACTTTCCCAGTGGCAGGTCGCGCGCCTGCATGAGACCCGCGCGGCCAACGAGCTCGTCGACCGCAACTACCACAGCACTCCGCGGGGCATCGCGTCGGCACTTCCGTCTCTCACGTCTTATTCCCCGCAGCAGCGGTGGATGCAGGTGAAGCTCACCGGCAGCTATCTCGCGGAAGCCCAGATGCTGGTGCGCAATCGCCCACTGAATGGACAGCCGGGATTTGAAGTGCTCGATCCGCTGATTCTCTCCGATGGCAAGGTCTTCATCGTGGATCGCGGATATCTGCCCATCGGTAACACGCAGGATCGGCCGGACCGTATCCCGTCTCCGCCCTCCGGGACGGTGACAGTGATCGTGCGCCTCCAGGCCGGAGAACCGACTCTCGCGGGCCGATCGGACACGCCGGGTGAGCTCGCCACGATCCACCTGCCCGATGTTGCGAGACTCGTGGGCATGCCGACCTATACCGGCGCCTATGGCCTCATGGTGTCAGAGTCTCCGCCGACTGACACGCGCCCGACCGCCAAGCCCCAGCCGCAGCTCGACGAGGGCCTGCATATTTCCTACGCGATCCAGTGGGTGATCTTCGGGATCATGGCGTTCTTCGGCCTCTGGTACGCGATCCGCCAGGAATATCGGATGCGTAATGCCGACGACCCCGACGAACAGGAGCGGGTCGAGGTGCGGGAGCGGAAGAAACTCATGAAGCCACGCAGCGACAGCGAGGTCGAAGATGAGATTCTTGAAACCATCCCGCACCGCTGATCAGGCCAGGGCGACCAAGTCGGCGTAGTCGCGATTCCAGAGGTCTTCTGTCCCGTCGGGCAAGATGAGCACGCGCTCGGGATTCAGCGCCTCCACCGCACCCTCGTCATGGCTCACCAGCACGACAGCGCCGGAATAGTTGGCAAGCGCGTCGAGGATCTCGAGCCGGCTGGCAGGATCGAGGTTGTTGGTCGGCTCGTCGAGGAGCAGCACGTTTGCGCCAGAGACGACGATCATCGCCAGAGCAAGGCGGGTTTTCTCTCCACCGGACAGCACCCCCGCGAGCTTTGTGGCGTCATCCCCCGAGAATAGGAACGATCCGAGCACTCGCCGCGCCTCGGTCTCGGTGATGTTCGGTGACGACGACACCATATTTTGCAGCACTGATCGCTTCACGTCGATGGTCTCGTGCTCCTGCGCGTAGTACCCGATCCGGAGTCCGTGCCCTGGCTCGAGCTGCCCAGTATCGGGCTGATCGACGCTCGCAAGTATGCGAAGCAGGGTGGTCTTGCCCGCGCCATTGAATCCCAGGATCACGACTTTCGACCCTCGGTCGATCGCGAGATCGACAGCGGTGAAGATCTCGAGCGAACCATAGCTCTTGGAGAGATTGGATGCCATCAGTGGCGTTCGCCCACAGGGCGCGGGATCGGGGAAACGCAACTTCGCGACCCGGTCGACGGTACGCACCTCATCGAGGCCGGACAACATCTTCTCGGCACGACGCACCATTTGGTGCGCAGCTGCCGCCTTCGATGCCTTCGCTCCAAACTTTGCCGCCTGCATTTGCAGCACGCCGGCTTTCTTCTCCACGTTGACGCGCTCTTTCTTGCGACGTTCCTCGTCGGCGGCACGCTGGCGCTGGTAGTTCTTCCAGTTCATGTTGTAGATGTCG
>JAYTTG010000167.1:0-2082 GCA_043745175.1 Microbacteriaceae bacterium | reverse complement strand
CCGACACCAAGTAGGCACGTAGATGGAATTGCGCAGCCTCCCGGTACCGGAGGGGCTTGCCGGGGAGCGTGTTGACGCGGCCCTTGCAAAGCTCATGGGCTTCTCCCGCAGCTTTGCCGCCGAGGTGGCCGAAGCCGGGGGAGTGGTCGTCGATGGGCTGACACTCGGCAAGTCGGATCGGCTGCGTGCCGAAAGCTGGCTTGAGGTGACCTGGCAGCCGAAGGTTGCCCCGTCTGTCGAGCCGGTCATCGTGCCTGATCTTGGCATCGTCTACGACGACGAGGACATCGTAGTGGTCGACAAACCGGTGGGAGTGGCCGCTCACCCCTCGGTCGGCTGGACCGGGCCGACGGTGCTCGGTGCCCTCGCTGGTGCGGGATTCCGCGTCTCCACGTCGGGGGCGGCAGAGCGAGCCGGCATCGTGCACCGCCTCGATGCCGGCACGAGCGGGCTGATGGTCGTGGCGAAAAGTGAGCGCGCCTACACGGAGCTCAAGCGACAGTTTCACGATCGCGAGGTCGACAAGATCTATCATGCGGTGGTGCAGGGGCATCCGGATCCGCTGTCCGGCACGATCGACGCGCCGATTGGGCGGCATCCGTCGTCGAGCTGGAAGTTCGCGGTCACCTCCGACGGTAAGAATTCGGTAACGCACTACGAGACGCTCGAGGCGTTCCCCGGTGCCTCACTGCTCGAGGTACACCTCGAGACCGGCCGCACGCACCAGATCAGGGTGCACATGGCCGCCCAGCGGCATCCCTGTGTTGGCGACGCGATGTACGGAGCGGACCCCACAATCTCAGCACGGCTCGGCCTCACCCGGCAGTGGCTGCACGCCAAACAGCTCGGGTTTACGCACCCGGGAACGCAGGAGCGGGTGCGCTTCGCCAGTGAGTATCCCGCCGACTTGCAACACGCGCTCGACGTGCTCCGCGGGGACTAACGGAGGCTTAAGCTGGATGCCCGCCCCCGGTGAAGTAGAGGGAATAATTGCCTCCAAGCAACGATTCATTCGTGCATCTGCACGTGCACAGCGAATACTCGATGCTCGATGGCGCAGCCCGGATCGGCCCGCTGATGGAGGCCGCCGCCGAGCAAGAGATGCCGGCGATCGCGATGACCGACCATGGCAATATGTTTGGTGCCTACGACTTCTGGAAGCAGGCCACCGCCAACGGGGTGAAACCGATCATCGGTACCGAGGCGTACATCACCCCTGGCACCGCGCGCCAGGATCGCACAAGGGTGAAGTGGGGCGCAAACCACCAGAGCCAGGATGACGTCGGCGGCTCCGGTTCGTATACCCACATGACGCTGCTCTCGGAAAACAACGAGGGCATGCACAACCTTTTTCGCCTGTCATCCCTCGCGTCGATCGAGGGGTACTACTTCAAGCCCCGCATGGATCGTGAGCTACTCAGCCGCTACGGAACCGGCATCATCGCCACGACCGGCTGTGTGGGAGGCGAGGTGCAAACCCGCCTGAGGCTCGGCCAGTACGATGAGGCACGAAAAGCTGCTGGCGACTTCCGCGATATTTTCGGCGAGGGCAATTTCTTCGCCGAGGTGATGGACCATGGCATCGATATCGAACGCCGAACAATGGAAGACCTGTTCCGCCTCGCCAAAGACCTCAATCTGCCGCTCCTGGCCACGAACGACCTGCACTACACGCACGCCCACGACTCGACAGCCCACGCGGCGCTTCTCTGCGTGCAGTCCGCTTCCACCCTCGATGATCCCAATCGGTTCAAGTTTGACTCGAACGAGTTCTATCTCAAATCGGCCGCGGAAATGCGGCATCTGTTCCGCGATCATCCCGAGGCCTGCGATAACACCCTGCTGGTCGCTGAGCGTTGCGACGTATCCTTCGAACACCGCAATCTCATGCCGCGCTTTCCGGTGCCCGAAGGCGAGACGGAGGCCACCTGGTTCGAGAAGGAGGTGAACGCTGGCATGCTCCGGCGCTTCCATAACGCCCCCTCCGAGGCGCACCTCGCGCAGGCGAAATACGAGGTCGACGTCATCAAGCAGATGGGATTCCCCGGCTACTTCCTCGTCGTCGCGGACTTCATCACCTGG
>JAYTTG010000166.1:0-7636 GCA_043745175.1 Microbacteriaceae bacterium | reverse complement strand
CCTGCGCGATGCGCCCACCCTTCTCAAGGATCACCACCTGGTCTCCGAGGAGGAATGCTTCGTCGATGTCGTGGGTCACGAACACCACCGTCTTATCGAGTTCGCGCTGCAGGCGGATCAACTCGGTCTGCAGCTCGGCGCGCACGATCGGGTCGACCGCTCCGAACGGCTCGTCCATCAACAGGATGTTCGGGTCCGCAGCCAGACCCCGAGCAACGCCGACGCGCTGCTGCTGGCCGCCGGAGAGCTGGCTCGGGTATTTGTCGGCCAGAGCGCGGTCGAGACCGACCGTGTCCAACAGGCGCAGCGCATCCGCTCTCGCCTGCTTCTTTGGCACGCGGTTGAGCACCGGCACGGTGGCGACGTTGTCAATCACCTTGAGATGCGGCAGGAGTCCGGAGTTCTGCATGACGTAGCCGATGCGTCGGCGCAATGCAACAGGCTCGAGCCTAGAGGTGTCTTCGCCGTCGATCTCGATAGTTCCGGAGGACGGATCGACCATGCGGTTAATCATGCGGAGCAGCGTGGTCTTGCCCGACCCCGAGGACCCCACCAGCACTGTGGTCTTGCGAGACGGAAGCACCAGACTGAAATCTTTGACCGCGAGAGTTCCATCAGGGAACTGTTTTGTGACGTTGCGGAACTCGATCATGGGGGCGGCTCATTCCTCGTGGTTCACACGAATCGACACTTGCCGGACTTTTCTTCCCCAACACTATTCTCGGGCGCCGTCATTCTTGGCTGTCATAGGTTACGAATTGCTGACAGTGCACGGCTGGGCGCGCGACTACCGGTCCACGACGCGGCGCGCGAACCGCACGCTCAACACTCCTTGCAAAACAGTTCGACTAGGTGCTGCTGGGATCCCCGTAGAAGCCCGTGAGGTATGCCCTCGAGATCGTCATGGCCTCGTCGATGAGCTTCGAGTCTCCGTTCGAGTCATACGTGAAAGCGCGCGCAAGCAGCGAATCGGAGACAACAATGGCCACCTCAAGACGGTGAGCCAGGTCTTCGATCGGAAGGCCGAATCGCTCCGAGATCGCCGTGGCCGCAGCCGCGGCAACGACGGCGCTCCCGGATTGCGCGGACAGCGCAGGGCGCACATCGAGCACGTCACCAAGGCGAAGCGAGCGGAATCCCGGCTGGGAACGGAAGGCAGTGATCATCGCGACAATGCAGGCCTCGAGTGCGTCCAACCAAGTGGCATGAACCGAGTCGAGCACAGTCGCTCGCGTGCCCTCGACGAATTCCCCAAGCGAGCGAGCACTGAGGCTCTGGAGCACGACAATGCGGTCGGGGAAGTAACGATAGACGGTTCCGATAGAAGCACCGGCCCGTTCGGCCACCATGGCGGTGGTCAGGCGCTCGTAACCAATGTCATCGATGATCGCCGCCGCCGCATCAAGGAGGCTCGCGAGCCGCGCGGTACTGCGTGCCTGGACGGGCTCATTGCGCAACAACGCGCCGCCGTCCGAGGCAAGGTCCGTAAGATTCTGATCCGCCAATGCAACTCCTCAATTTATGTCAGTCCGAATACTATCGCGCCCCCGAGACGGGGGCACGAGGTTTTTGTAATTAGTTCAAGTACTGAGCGACTTGCCAGAAATGTCGAGTCCGTGCACTGCTCTATCCGTTCTGTGGACGGGAGGCCGTGCGCTCAAGCATGGAAGACTTGATCCATGGCCAGTACCCGGAGAGCGTCAGCAGCAGGAGCAGAGCCGATCCTCCACCTCGCAGCGCGTGCCGAGGACGCCATGCATGATTTCCGAGAGAAGCGTGCCCGCCGTCGTGGACACATTCCCACCGTAATCCCCTATGCCGGGTACGGCGCTCCGGGCTGGGCGCGCGTGCTCTGCCGGGTACTGCTCACGAAGCCGACCCCCGGCAACGATCCGCGCTATAAGAAAATCCGCGGATGGCGCAGCTTCACGAGCGTGCCCGTGAGTGACATTGCGGTGACGATCGAGATCGAGAACGTCGAACAGCGCGTTGTCGCGGATCGCGGAGGGGTGGTCGACACGGTTCTCGAGGTCGATCTCGCGCCCGGCTGGCACACGATCACCATCCGCACCGACGAGACGGAGAGCGTGGATGCACCGATCTTCATCGTCGATCCTTCGGTCTCTGTCGGAATCATCTCCGATGTGGACGACACCGTGATGGTCACTGCGCTGCCCCGACCCTTCCTCGCGGCGTGGAACACCTTCGTGCTCGACGAGCACGCGCGGCGACCGGTTCCCGGTATGGCGGTGTTGTACGAACGGCTGACGCGAGCGCATCCTGGCATGCCTGTCTTTTATCTCTCAACCGGGGCTTGGAACGTGGCACCGACGCTGACCCGCTTCCTCTCGCGCAACCTGTATCCGTCTGGTCCACTGCTCTTGACGGACTGGGGTCCCACCCACGATCGCTGGTTTCGCAGCGGTCGCAACCACAAGGTGGATACTCTGAAACGGCTCTCGAGGGAGTTCCCCGAGATGCGCTGGCTGCTGGTCGGGGACGACGGACAGCACGACGAGGAAATCTACGGCCAGTTCGCGGCGGATCACCCTCACGCTGTGGAAGGCGTGGCGATCCGCCAGCTCTCGAACAGCGAAGCAGTGCTCGCTGGCGGACGGAGCAAATCTGAAGCTCACTCGAGCCGGTCGGCGCCCTGGGTGTACGCCCCGGATGGAGCGGGACTCGCCGAACGGTTGGCTGACGCTGGCCTGTTCTAAGAGGGGCCGATTCTGTCTCTGCGGTCACGCTCGGCGGGCTGCCAGGATCGAGGGAGGTGTCGGCGATTTGGTACGGGACGGTTCACTGACATTATTATTACCATCGCTGGCCCAGGCGTCGGTCAGGGAGTGAACAACACGGATGGTATCCAGCATCGCAATAGTGCTGATCACTGGGGTGCTGGTCGCGCTCTTCATTCTCTCTCGGTATGAAAGAGATCACCCAGACAGTGTTTACTCCGACAGGTGGTGGGCTCTGGGTCATCACCTGGTGGTTGCGATAATCGTCGCCCTGACAATCGTTGTCTCGCTTGCCCCAGCAGCTTTTTTTCGGTTGTCGGATGATGGGATCGCCGGAAAATCCGCGACGGTCATTTCCGGGGCGATTATTTCAGCGTTATTGCTTCCTCTCACGGTCGCGATCAGGGCGGTGTCTGTTTTTGTCCAAAATGCGTTGTGGCGACGGCTCGCAATTATCATCATCTGGGTGCCGAGTTCGATGCTTTCCTACCAGTTTTTTCAGGCTTGGTTGCGCTGACGGAATGTTGCCTCTCATCACCGGACTGATGCTGAGGGTGAGTTGCCAGACCCGGCATTGATCGGGTTCGGCCATGCGCTGATTCTCCAGCGTGATCCAGGGATCGCGTCACGAATCCTCGGAGCCGCTGCCGGGATCATCCCGACTCTGGCGCCCGCGGTTTGCGTGGACGGATTCGGCCAGGCGTTCACCGCGCGACGCGACCGCCTGCCCCAGCTGGAGATACGCCGGGCAGTCGGCCTGGAGTTTCGGTTCGGTCCAGGTAATCACGCGGTTTGTCTTCCGATCGCCAAAGGCCGCCTGCTCGGTGGACTAGCGCCAGGCCGTCGGCCCTGCCGAACCCGCACGGTAAGAATCGATCGGAACGGTGTTCTTTCGCCAGGCCGAGAGGATGGGCGCCACGATACGCCAACACTCTTCTACCGCGTCCGCGCGCACCGACAGCGTCGTGTCGTCGGAGAGGATGCCGTGAAGTACCTCGCCATACGGACCCAGCTCCCCCTGTGCGAACTCCACATCGAGACTCACCCGATCGAGACTGAAAGGGTCGCCCTCGCCATTGATGTTCAGGTCGAGTTTGATGCTGTCCGGCGTCAAGGACATTGTGAGCCTCGTCGGACCGGGATTACCAGTGAAGCCGTAGGGCCGATGTGGCACATCCTTGAAAGTCACGACGATCTGCTGGCGTTTCTCGGCGATCGCCTTGCCCGAGCGCAACCGGAACGGAACACCTGCCCAGCGCCAGTTCTCGATGCCAACGATTACCTCGGCGAGCGTCTCGGTGTCGCGCTCCGGATGCACCCCCGATTCCTTCACGTACGCCGGGAGCTTGCGGCCGTCGATCGTGCCGGCGACATAGCGTGCGCGTCGACCGGCGGAAACGGCGTCGCGCTTCCAGGCGTGCGTGGCGCGCAGCACCTGTGCCATCGACCCACGCAGATCGTCGGGATCGAGACTCGATGGCGGCTCCATCGTGGCGAGCGCCATCACGAGCAGCAGGTGGCTCTGGATCATGTCCACGAGGGCGCCCGCGTTGTCGTAGTAGCCGGCTCGGCCCTCGAGCCCGAGAGTCTCGTCGAAGACGATGTCGACTCGTTCGATGTGTTCGGCACTCCACACCTGTTCGAAGATGCGGTTGGCGAAACGCAGACCGAGCAGGTTGAGCACCGTTGACTTGCCGAGGAAGTGATCGACCCGGTGGATGTGCTTCTCCGGAACGAGCTTCGCCAACTGCCGATTGAGCGCCTGGGCACTGCGCAGGTCTGTGCCGAACGGCTTCTCAAGTCCGAGGACCGTCCCCTTCGGCAGGCCTACCTTCTCGAGGGCCGCAATAGCGGCGATCGTGACGTGCGGCGGCAGCGCGAAATAGAGCGCGGGCGTGCCGACAGCGGCGGCGAGGATGCGGGTGAGGTCGGCCGGGCTGGTCACGTCGGCCTGGAGATAGACCGAATTCTTCGCCACTGTCGTCGCACGCGTACTCACGACGCCACCAGCGACGAAGGATTCGACGACACGAGCGCGCCACTCAAACTCCGTCATCGGGTCGAATCCCACTCCGATCAGTCGCAGGTCATACCCTCGCGAGCTACCCAGGAGCTGACCGAGACCAGGGAGCAGCAGACGCCTGGTGAGATCGCCTCCCGCTCCGAGAATAACGAGAGTTCCGATGTGGTCAACCATGTCAATAGGCTACCTCTGCAAGAATGTTGGAATGGCTCTGCGCATCGAGGACTACGCCCTGATCGGAGACTGTCACACTGCGGCACTCGTCGGGCGCGACGGCAGCATCGACTGGCTCTGCCTTCCCCGATTCGACTCCGCCTCCACCTTCGGTGCGCTGCTCGGCACGAAGAACCACGGCCGCTGGCTGCTGGCTCCCGCTGCGGCGGTCCTGTCGACGACCAGACGCTACGAAGAAGATACCTTCATCCTCGTGACCCGCTGGATCACGGCCGACGGCGAGGTCGAGGTCACCGACTTCATGCCCCACGGTGATCGACGGGCCGACGTGATCCGACGAATAACGGGCATCCGAGGCAGTGTGCAGATGATGATGGACCTACGCTTCCGTTTCGGATACGCAGAAGCCCTTCCCTGGATGCGCCAGGCGCCCGACGAGCACGGTCCTGCCCTTGTCGCCGTCGCGGGTCCCGATGCCGTGATCACCCGCGGGCTGGAACTGCGCGCATCCGACCATACGCACGTCGCCCAGTTCACGGTAGCCGCCGGGGAGACGGTGGATGCCTCCATGACCTGGTATCCGTCTCATCGGCAACCGCCGACCCCTATCGTGGTGGATGACCGTCTCGCCGAGACCACCGCCTGGTGGAAAGACTGGGCCTCGCACTGCATCGCCGCACCGATCTACCATGACGAGGTGCACCGTTCGCTGCTGGTGTTACGCGCCCTCACCCACGAAGATACCGGGGGTATCGTCGCAGCGGCCACGACGAGCCTCCCGGAAGAGTTCGGCGGACATCGCAACTGGGACTACCGCTACGTGTGGCTGCGCGACGCGTCGCTCACCCTGAACGTGCTGCTCGGGCACGGCTTCCGCGATGAGGCGAATTCGTGGCGAGGCTGGCTGTTGCGCGCGGTGGCGGGCGACCCGGGCGACGTGCAAATCATGTACGGCCTCTCTGGTGAACGTCGCCTCACCGAATGGGAGGTAGCGAGCCTGCCTGGGTACGACGGTGCGTCGCCGGTGCGGGTCGGCAATGATGCCTGGCGCCAATACCAGGGAGACATCTTCGGAGAGGTCATGATCGCCCTTCAGTCGGCGCGCGAGCTCGGAGTAGCCGAAGACGAGTTCTCCTGGCCCCTTCAACGTGCCCTGATGACTTATGTGGAGGAGAACTGGCGCCGGCCCGACAACGGTATCTGGGAGATCCGCGGACCCCAGCGGGACTTCGTCTCGTCTCGAGCCATGATCTGGGCCGCCTTTGACTGCGCGATACGGGCAGTCACCGACTTCGGTCTCGACGGGCCGGTCGAGGTATGGAAACGGCTGCGTGATGAGGTGCGTCTAGAGATTGAGTCACGCGGATTCGATCACTCGCGCAACACCTACACCCAGTACTACGGCAGTACCGGGGTAGATGCTTCGCTGCTGCTGCTCTCACAGATCGGCTATGTCGCTGCCGACGATTCTCGGATGCTCGGAACAGTCGCCGCTCTCGAGGAGGAACTCCTCCACGACGGTCTCCTGATGCGCTACCGAACAGAATCGGGTGTGGATGGGCTACCCGCCGGCGAGCATCCGTTTCTCGCTTGCTCGTTTTGGCTCGTCGAGCAGTATGCGCGAAGCGGACGGGTGGCCGACGCGAGAACGCTCATGGATCGACTCGTGAGTTTCTGCAACGACCTCGGTCTACTCAGTGAAGAGTATGACGTGGCCGAATCGCGCCAGGTGGGCAATACCCCGCAGGCCCTGTCCCACCTCGCGCTCGTGCGGGCGGCAGATGCCATCGCAGAGGCGATGAGGCGGCCAGCCGTCTAACTCTTCGAAGCGAGGTGCTCGGCAAAAAACGCGTCGATGCGATGCCAGGCGTCGGTGGCAGCTTCGGGGTTCGGGCCAGCACCCAGGATTCGCTTCATGAGGAATCGCAGTGGCGGTGGCCCGCTCTCGGCATCATTAAGAAAGGAATGTCCCGCGTCGGGATACTCCTTGACATCGTGGTCGATTCCGAGTCGGGTGAGAGAATCGTCCAGTTTCTTCGCGGCCCCCTTCAGCGAACTATCTGTGCCGCCGTAGCTGCCGACAATGGGGCATGCTCCGGCAAGCGCCCGGTCGATCTCCTTGGGGAGCCGCCCGTAGTTGGCCGAGGCCACACCGAAGCCGAGGCTCGCCGCGGCGAGGGCGAAGCCGCCACCCATGCAGAAGCCGATGATGCCGACCTCGCCCGTGCAGTCTTGGCGCGCGATCAGGAGCTGCCGCGCCGACTCGATGTCCGCAAAGGAGCGTCCCGTTCCCGAATTGAGTTCCCGGAAGGTCTGGCTCAGACACTTGCGGGCACCGCCCTCGGTGAACAGGTCGGGCATCAGGGCGATATAGCCGGCGCGGGCGAAGCGCTCGGCCTGTCGTCGCATCACGTCGTTGACGCCAAACGCCTCGTGCACGAGTACGACTCCCGGCCAGGGTCCCTCACCCGCAGGCAACGCAAATTCCCCGGTGAGCCCCGCGCTGGCTCCCCCCAAGCCGGGGATGTCGATGCTTCGAGCAGAAGATGGTGCGGACATTGGTTCTCCTCGCGGGTGGAAGGACTTGAAGATGAACGGATCAGACGGCGGCCGTCAACTCGCTGAATTCATCATCGGTCAATTCAAGACCGGCTGCAGCCACGTTATCGGCAAGGTGATCGACGCTCGACGTACCGGGGAT
>JAYTTG010000165.1:0-7646 GCA_043745175.1 Microbacteriaceae bacterium | reverse complement strand
CTCGGTCGCACCGTGAGGCTGCTTTCCCAGCTCACCCACCAGGTGGCGCTCGTGCAGTATCCCTCGCTTTCTCGCTCGCGCATCCGTCACGTCGAACTCGTACGACTGGCGTCATCCAGAGTCATGACTGTGCTCATCACCGACACCGGTCGCGTGGAACAACGACTGCTCGACGTGTCCGACGAGCTGGACCAGGCATTCCTTGGGAACCTCGGAACTCGCCTCAATGCCACGCTCGGAGGCCTCGGGCTCGCAGAAGCAGCCGAGAAGCTCGCACTGTTTCCCGAGCAGTTTCCGCCCGACCAGGCAACTGCCGTCGGACGCATCGCCTCCGCGCTTATCGAGCAGGTACTGGCGAACCGCCAGGACAGGCTGGTCATGGCAGGAACCGCGAATCTCGTGCGCACCGAGGAAGACTTCAGCGGCAGCATCTACCCTGTGCTCGAGGCGATCGAGGAGCAGGTGACCCTGCTGCGGCTGTTCGGAGAGATGGAGCCCGATCACAACGGCTTCTCCGTGTCGATCGGCAAGGAAAATGAGTCGTTCGGCCTCGGAGAGACTTCGGTGCTGACAACGGGCTACGCGAGCTCCGGTGGAGAGGTATCACGTCTGGGCGTGATCGGCCCCACCCGTATGGACTATTCGAACAACATCGCGGCCGTGAGAGCTGTCGCCCGCTACCTGTCCCGCCTGCTCGGCGAGGACTGAACATCAGAAGGAATTTGATTGGCTGACCACTACGAAGTACTCGGTGTCGATCGCAGCGCGACGACTGATGAGATCAAGAAGGCGTACCGGCGCCTCGCGCGGGAATTGCATCCCGATGTGAACCCTGGAGCGGATGCCTCGGAGCAGTTCAAACTCGTGACCCATGCCTACGACGTGCTCTCCGATGCGCAGCAACGGCAGCAGTACGACCTCGGGCCGCAGACCGGCTTCGGCGGCCAGGGCGGAGCAGGCTTCGGTGGCTTCGGGGATATTTTCGAGTCCTTCTTCGGGGGAGGCCAGACCCGTGGACCGCGTTCGCGTCGCGAACGCGGCCAGGACGCGCTCGTGCGCGTGGAGGTCGAACTCGACGAGATCATCTTCGGCACCACAAGGGACATCGAGGTGGACACGGCGGTACTCTGCGAGACCTGCGACGGTTCGTGCTGTGCGCCGGGAACGACTCCGGTCACGTGTGACATCTGCCACGGCAGCGGACAGATCCAGCGCACCGTTCGCAGTCTGCTTGGCAATGTGATGACATCGAGCCCCTGCGGCACCTGCCGCGGCTACGGAACCGTCATCCCGAACCCCTGCCCCACCTGCCAGGGCCAGGGCCGCGTGCGCGCGCGTCGCAGCATCCCGGTCGACATCCCGGCCGGAGTCGACACGGGACTTCGCCTGCAGATGCCGAACCAGGGAGAGGTCGGCCCGGCGGGAGGCACGGCCGGTGACCTGTACCTCGAGATCAAGGTACGTCACCACGACGTCTTCAGCCGCAACGGCGACGACATCCTCGCCACTCTTGAAGTGCAGATGACGGATGCCATCCTTGGCACCAGGACGACGCTCAAGACCCTCGACGGCGACGTTTCTGTCGAGATCCGGCCGGGCACGCAGAGCGCAGAGGTCATCACGATCAAGGATCGCGGAGTCACTCATCTGCGCGGCAGCGGTCGCGGAGACCTCAAGATTGGCGTGCAGGTGACGACTCCGGTGAAGCTCAACCACAAGGAGCAGGATCTCATCAAACAGTTCGCGACCACCCGTAAGGGCGCGGCGCCCACTCTCACGCACTTCCAGCAGGGGCTGTTCCAGAAGCTGCGCGACCGCTTCCTCAACATCTGATCGCATGGCGCATTTCTACCTGAGCGAAGGGTTGGTTTCGGCGGTGGTCGGCGAGCGGGTGACCGTCGGCGGGGCCGAAGCCCGGCACGCGGTGACCGTCAGCCGGATCGCTGCAGGGGAGCCGATTTCGATCGGCAACGGCGCGGGACTGATGGTCTTGGGCACGGTGGTCTCGGCCGAGCATACCGAGTTCGTCGTGGAGGTCGAGACTGTCGTCGAGACTCCGGCGGCCTCGCCGGCCATGTGGCTCGTGCAGGCTCTCGCCAAGGGCGACCGCGACGAGCAGGCGGTACAGCAGGCAACTGAGCTCGGTGTCGACGGCGTGATCCCGTGGTCTGCCCAGCGCTCGATCGTCAAGTGGGAGGGCGTGAAGGTTCGCAAGGGGCACGATCGCTGGAGCGCGATCGTGCGCGAGGCCAGCAAGCAGTCGGTGCGGTCGTGGGTTCCCGAAGTCGGCGATCTCGCATCGCTCTCCGTGCTCGTGGCGTTGGCGAAGGTGACCCGGATGCTTCTTCTGGAGCCGACGGCAGAACTCGCGCTGAGTGCGCACGAGCCCGATCATCATGATGTGGTGCTCGTCGTCGGACCGGAGGGTGGGATCGCACCGTCAGAGCTCAGCAGACTCGAGACGGCGGGAGCCACAGCGGTGCGGCTGGGGGACACTATTCTTCGCACGTCTACTGCCGGGCCCGCAGCGGTCGCGGTGCTGAACGCCCGCCTCGGGCGCTGGTAGCGTCCTCACGCTCCGCCGACTGCGTGCCCACACACGCTTGCGCGGCCCTGCGTGCCACGCGCTTGCGCGGCCCTTCGCTGCTCCGCGCTGCGCTGCTCCGCGCTTGCGCTGCTCCGCGCTTGCGCACATCCACGTCTCCGTGAATCCCGCGGGAGGGGAATATGGTGAAGCCGCTGAAAACTCCCTCCATTCTGTGGTGACTAATGAAAAGTCCCTCCCGTGCGTGGGGTGTCGAGGAGAGTTCCTCGCCGTGGTGAACCTGCTACTCGTGGATACTGTGGGGGGTTCGAGATGAGCGGAGCACGACGGCACGACTGCGCAGCGCACGACCCACACCGTCGCGGCGCACACCGTCGCAGCGCACCAGCGCGGAACTCAGAAGCGCGGAACTCAGAAGCGCAGAACTCAGAAGCGCAGAACGAGCAGCGCAGAACGAGCAGCGCACCACACGGCGCTGTCGCAGTGTTCACAGCTAATTCTGGTCGCGGGTCGGCGGCGTCCCGTACCCTTGAGGCATGTCGATAACAGTGGAACCCTCCCTTTTCACGCGCATAATCGCGCGCGAGATACCCGCGGATATCGTCTTCGAAAACGAGCACATCATCGCGTTTCGGGACATCGCGCCAAAGGCTCCCGTGCACCTGCTGGTGGTGCCGAAGACGCAGGAGTTCGCCAACGTGACCGAGCTGGCCTCGGCAGACCCGGCGCTGCTCGCCGAGCTTGTAGCGATCGTGCAACAGCTCGCCGACGATCACTGCGGTGGACAGTTTCGCCTCGTTTTCAATACCGGCCCGCTCGCCGGGCAGACTATCTTCCACGTTCATGCCCACCTTCTCGGTGGACCACTTCCTGAAGGAACCCTTGGCCAGTAGCGATTCCACGTCCGCCCGCTCTCCCGAGGCCAACTCCGCGCAACACGCCGTCATTCGTGTTGACGGAGTTGCGATGGTGCGACTGCTCGGTCCGCAGGATCGGCTTTTGAAGACGATCGAAAACCAGTATCCGCAAATCTCCGTGCTCGTGCGCGGGAACGAAATCACCCTGGACGGCGACGCTCGTCAACTGTCCGCCGCCGTGCGGCTTATCGAGGAGTTGGTCATGATGGTGCGCAGCGACCGTGAACACGGCGAGAATGTGCTCGACGAACGCAGCGTCACCGAGTCTGCAAAGATTCTCGCCACCGACCAGCGCGTAAGTCCTGCGGAGTTGCTCAGTCAGGCCATTCTCACCAGCCGCGGCAAGAGCATCCGCCCGAAAACCCTCGGCCAGAAGGAATACGTCGACGCTATCGACGAAAATACAATCGTGTTCGGCATCGGACCGGCAGGCACCGGCAAGACCTATCTCGCCATGGCGAAGGCCGTGCAAGCCCTGCAGCGCAAGGAGGTGGAGCGCATCATCCTCACTCGCCCTGCGGTCGAAGCCGGCGAACGCCTCGGCTACCTGCCCGGCTCGCTCACCGACAAGATCGACCCGTACCTGCGTCCCCTTTACGACGCCCTCAACGAGATGATGGATCCGGAGGTCGTACCCAAGCTGCTCGCCGCCGGCACGATCGAGGTTGCTCCGCTGGCGTACATGCGTGGCCGCACCCTGAACAACGCCTACATCGTGCTCGACGAGGCCCAGAACACGACGCCCGAACAGATGAAGATGTTTCTCACCAGGCTCGGTCACGGCTCGAAAATGGTGATCACGGGTGACATCACCCAGATCGACCTGCCCGTCGGGTCAAGCGGCCTGCAGCTCGTGACCCGCGTGCTCGACGGGATCGACGAGATCCATTTCGCCCGGCTGACCAGCGAGGATGTAGTGCGCCACAACCTCGTCGGGCGCATTGTCGACGCGTACACCAAGTACGATGCAGAGCGGCAGGCCGCACGTTTCGACACGCTCAGCACCCGCGAGACCGCCCAGAATTCCGACAACAGGGGTCGTCCGTGAGCATCGAGATCAACAACGAGTCCGTCATTCCCGTGGATGAGGTCGCCCTGCAGCGACTCTCCACCTATGCCCTTGACTACCTGCACGTACATCCGGACGCCGAGCTCGCGATCGTACTCGTGGACGAGGGCGCTATGGAGCAGCTGCACCTCCAGTGGATGGACGAGCCGGGGCCCACTGACGTGCTCAGCTTCCCCATGGACGAATTGCGCCCGGGTACCGAGGAGTCGATGACGCCCGCGGGACTCCTCGGCGACATCGTGCTCTGCCCGCAGGTCGCTGTATCGCAGGCGGAAACCGCCGGCCACAGCCCGCTCGAAGAGATGCTGCTGCTGACGACCCACGGCATCCTTCACCTGCTGGGTTTCGACCATGCCGAACCGGATGAGGAGAAAGAAATGTTTGGCATCCAGCGAGAGATTCTCACCGGATTCTCACTCGCCGAACGTCGATCGAAGTAGTCTCCTCATGATTGCGCTCTTCGTCAGCGTGGCTGTTCTGCTGGTTGTCTTCGCCGGGTATCTCGCCGCAGCCGATGCCGCCCTCGGTGTGCTGTCGCGCGCAGACCTTCTCGAAATCGCGTCGACATCTCGTGCTCGCAAATCACTCACGGCGATTGCGGCGGATGTCGGCGCTCATGTGAACGCCGTCAATTTCATGCGCGTGGTTGCCGAGACCACCGCCGCGGTCCTCGTGACCCTCGCGTTCGCCTACCTGTTTTCCCAGTGGTGGTGGGCCCTGCTCGCGTCCGCATTCATCATGACCCTTGCCTCCTTCGTGCTCGTGGGGTCCAGCCCACGAAGTGTCGGACGCGTTCACGCCCGGGCTGTGGTGCGAGCGAGCGCGTGGGCCGTGCACCGCATCCGGGTGCTCCTCGGTCCGATTGCCGCGGCTCTCGTGGCTATCGGAAACCGGGTGACCCCGGGGCGCACCGCGACTTTTTCCTCTGAGGAGCAGTTGTTGAGCATGGTGGACGAGGCCACCGAACTCGAGGTACTCGAAGAAGACGATCGCGCGCTCATCCACTCCATCTTCGAGTTCAGCGATACGGTTGTGCGCGAGGTGATGATACCGCGCACCGACATGGTCACAATCGATAGCGACGAGTCCATCGGCGCCGCGATGGGGCTCTTCCTCAGCCGTGGTGTCTCCCGCGTGCCGGTGATCGGCGTCGACGTCGACGAGGTGATAGGAGTGCTCTACCTGCGTGATGTCGCGCGCCTCACGTACGAGCGACCCCGGGGCCTCGACTCGGTGACGCTCGAATCCCTTGTGCGCCCGGCCCAGTTCATCCCCGAGTCCAAGAAGGCCGATGACACGTTGCGCCAGATGCAGCTGGAGTCCAACCATCTCGCGATGGTCGTCGACGAGTACGGTGGAATCGCGGGGCTTGTGACACTCGAAGACCTGATCGAGGAGCTGGTCGGAGACATCTCGGACGAGTACGACCAGGAGGTCGTCGAATACGAGGATCTCGGAGATGGTCGCTACCGTGTGAGCGCGCGACTGCCGGTCGATGAACTCGGTGAGCTGTTCGAGATCGACCTGGACGACGATGACGTCGATTCCGTCGGTGGACTCATCACCAAGGCTCTCGGCCGACTCCCGCTGCCCGGATCGGTCGCGACCTACTCTGGGCTCATCCTCACGGCCGAGCGCACGGAGGGTCGTCGCAAGCGCCTCAGTACAGTGCTGGTCGAGCGCGACCAGGCTCTCAGCGATGCGCAGGCTGCCTTCAGGCTGCCCACCTTCAAGGAAGCCAAGTCCAAAGAGGCCAAGGCCAAAGAAGCCAGGTCAAGGGAAACCAAATCCAGAGAAGCCAAGAGCAGAGAAGATGGTGATTGAGCGTGTCGTTTACCAATGACAGTGCTTCGGAGTTTCGAGCGGGTTTTGTGTCTTTCGTCGGGCGGCCCAACGTGGGCAAGTCCACGCTCACGAACGCCCTGGTCGGTGAGAAAGTAGCGATCACCTCCTCGAAGCCGCAGACCACTCGCCGCGCCATCCGGGGCATCGCTCACTACCCGAACGGGCAGCTGATCCTTGTGGACACTCCCGGGATGCACCGCCCGCGCACCCTGCTCGGGGAGCGCCTGAACAGCATCGTGCAGACCACCCTCGGCGATGTGGATGTCGTGGCCTTCTGCATGCCCGCCGACGAGAAGATCGGTCCGGGGGATCGCTACATCAACGAACAGCTTGATTCCTTTCCGCGCGCGAAAAAGGTGGCCATCGTCACGAAGATCGACGCAACCTCGCGGCCCCAGGTCGCGGCGCAGCTGCTCGCGGTCTCGGAACTCCGCGAGTGGGAAGCAATCATTCCGGTGTCGGCAACCAGCCGCATCCAGCTGGACACGCTGGCCGCCGAATTGATCAAGCTGCTGCCCGTCTCCGAGGCTCTCTATCCGGCCGATGCAGTAACCGAGGAAGGCCTCGAATCGCGGATCAGCGAACTGGTGCGCGAGGCTGTGCTCGAAGGCGTCGAAGACGAGCTTCCTCACTCAATCGCGGTCACTATCGACGACATCATCCAGCGGGACGACAAGGATCTCCTGGAGATCTATGCCAACCTCTTCGTGGAGCGCGACAGCCAGAAGGGCATCATCATCGGACACCAGGGTTCGAGGCTCGCGGATGTCGGCGCTCGTGCCCGGGCCGAGATCGAGCCGCTCGTCGGCAAGCAGGTCTTCCTGTCGATCCGGGTGAAGGTGGCCAAGGACTGGCAGCGCGACCCGAAACAGCTCGGGCGACTCGGCTTCTGAAGACACAGATTCTGGGGACTCGGATTCTGGGGACTCAGCTTCTGAGGAGTCAGCTTCTGGGGACTAGGTGCGCTACATCCGGAGGATGATTTCGCGCGCGATCGGTTCGGCGGCCCGCACGATTCGCCTACGGTGGGGGGATGTTTCGCACGCTCCGCCGCTACCAGGTCGTCACCGACCTGTCGATCGCTGTCGCATTCCTGCTCGTGCAGTTCGCGGCTCAATTCACGACGAGGACCGGCTACGTCTCCGCGCTTCTTCTCCTAGTCTTCTCCCTGGCTTTGGCTCTTCGGCGGCTGAGTCCGGGTCTCGCGCTCGGTGGAGCCTGGCTCGGTGCCATCCTGCAAATAGCCTCCGCGCTCGAAGCGCCGCAGCCA
>JAYTTG010000164.1:0-7665 GCA_043745175.1 Microbacteriaceae bacterium | reverse complement strand
ACAGGGTGCAGCCAAAGTCACCCCCGTTTCTGCGGTAATCCCGGGCCAGCTCGGGTGGGCCGGGCCGCAGACACTGATGGTGATTGTGGGCCTCCTCGTTGCCACGCTGCTCTTGGCTCCGCCTCTCGCTTCGCGTGTGCTCTTCGGGACGGCACGGCGCGCGCGAGGTCAGAGGTGACGGCGACGAGCCCCCTCCTTCCCGCCGCCGATCCGAACAGTCGGCGCACTAAGCGAGTGCAAGCAACGCAGCCTGCCATCTGGATAGAGGCTCCCGCCTTCCAGAGGGTCCTGGGGCTTGTCCTTTCCATGGTGTCGATGACGATCATTGCGCTGCTGGCCAATCTCGTCTTTGTTTCGCAGGTCCAGCACTACACGAGCCAAAAGGCCCTCTACGCCCAGCTCCGCGTGAGTCTTGCGGAGGGCTCCGCCCCCATCGCCCCCATCAACGCTCGTGGTGACCTCGTAATACCAGGTACACCGATCGCCGTGATGGTCGCCCCCGTCATCGGCGTCGCGAGCGAGGTTATCGTCGAAGGAACGGCATCCAGCCAAACGAGTCAGGGCATCGGCCATCGGCGCGACACAGTGCTTCCGTGCCAGGTGGGTTCGAGCGTGCTCATGGCCAGGTCCGGTGCCTACGGCGGGGTCGGTCAGGCATTCAAGAGCCTCACGATCGGGAGTAAATTTCGCATCACGATGGGACAGGGAGGCTGCACCTATCAGGTCACCGGATCGCGAAATCCAGGTGATGCCGCTCCCTCGGCGCCCAGTGGCACAGGGGGAAATCTCACCCTGACGACCGCTGCCGGAACGCCATATCTCCCCACTGAGGTCTACCGGGTCGACGCACAACTCGTCACCGACGGATTTGACCGCTCGGCGATCGCGCTGCCCACCGGAGCGCTGCCCTTGTCAGAGGCTGCAATGGGAACAGATACGTCAAACCTCTTCGCGCTGGTCCTTCTTCTCGAACTGCTCGTCGGCGTGGCCATCGCCACTACCTGGCTCTGGAAACGCTGGGGACGGTGGCAGGCCTGGATTGTTGCCGCTCCGCCGCTGCTCGCCATCAGTCTGCTTTGCGCGACAGCGGTCACCCAATGGCTTCTCCCCAACCTCATCTAGTCCACTTTCAGAGAGATTGCACAAGAATGAAATTTCCTACCGCCGCGGGGCCCCTACCGCGGAACCGCACAGTATCAGCCGACTCAGGCCGCGCCGAAGGCACTGGCGACACGTCCGGAACCCCTCAAGCGAGCTACGGCAACGAATTGACCGAAGTTCTTCCCGTCCTGCCCCCTGTCGACAACCCCAAAGCTGCCGTCGAAGAGAAACCGATCAGCCCTCCTGACGTCAGGAGGGAACTCTTCGGGGAGACTACTGCTGCCTCTCTCGTTGCGGAGAATATTTCCGCCTGGTTTGGCACCCACAAGGTGCTCGACCGTGTCTCACTGACAATGGAGGCGGGGAAGGTTACTGCCCTCATCGGGCCGTCCGGATGCGGTAAATCGACGTTTCTCCGCGTTCTCAACCGGATGCACGAAATGATCCCAACGGCTTCGCTGTTCGGGGAAGTCCTGCTCGACGGACAGGACATCTATGCCCCGAGCCAGCGGATTACTGCGGCAAGGCGCAACATCGGCATGGTCTTCCAAAAGCCCAATCCGTTCCCCGCGATGTCGATCTACGAGAACACCATCGCGGGACTCAAGCTGGCCGGAGTGCGGGCGTCACGCGACTACAAGGACTTTCTGGTCGAGGACAGCTTGCGCAAGGCATCCCTGTGGGATGAGGTAAGGGATCGTCTCGAGCAACCCGGCGGAGGATTGTCGGGCGGCCAGCAACAACGGCTCTGTATCGCGCGATCATTAGCGGTGTCGCCCGGTGTCCTTCTGATGGACGAACCGTGCTCGGCCCTTGACCCCACATCGACTCGCCGGGTGGAAGAGACAATTGAATCCCTGCGCGGTCAGGTGACAGTGGTGATCGTCACCCACAATATGCAACAGGCGGCGCGAATCTCAGACGAGTGTGCCTTCTTCCTTGCCGCCCACAACACACCAGGGGTGATCGTTGAGTACGGCGTCACCGACGCAATGTTCACTAGTCCTCAGGATCAGCGCACCAGCGATTATGTGCACGGCCGATTCGGCTAGATGATGTCGTACCGAATCGTCTTGGGGTTGTCCGTCACACTGTTTCTCCTTGTCGGAGCCATCGGGTGGGCCGCCAACATGCCCAAACCGGCCGCGCTGGTCGGTGAGACCCTCAACAGTGCTCCCCCGCCAGGACCGACCCGTGGCGCCGAGATCACGACGGCAGTCTCCCATTCGATCGGTGCGATCGACCCACAGTGGCTACAGAGAATGTCTGATGCGACCATGATTCCGATTCGGATGCTTCAGGCCTACGCAACCGCAGCAGCCGAAGTTGATCGCACGCAACCCCGCTGCAAGCTCGGATGGAACACACTCGCGGCAGTGGGCTACATCGAGTCGGAACACGGCAGTCATGGTGGGGCCCACATCGGCACCGATGGCAACCTGATCGGCACCATCATCGGACCGCGGCTCGACGGCACATCCTTTGCTGCGGTTCCCGACACCGATCAGGGAACGTGGGACGGTGATACGCGGTGGGATCATGCCGTCGGGCCCCTGCAATTCCTTCCTCACACCTGGGCGACGCAGGGTCTCGACGGCAACGGTGACGGTGTCGCTGATCCCAATAACGCCGACGACGCCGCCTACACCGCCGCTAATTACCTGTGTGCGGGCGGTCGGGATCTGACAACCGCCGGGGGATGGTCTGATGCCGTTCTTTCCTACAACAACGATGTCAAATATGTGGAGGAAGTGAGATCCGAGTCCGCCTTCTACGCGACGAAGAGCGACGGATGACCGTGCGAAACTTCGTTCCTGCATGGATCGGGCTCGTCGTTGCGGCACTCGCAGCGGCGGCGATGGCCGGGCTGGTCAGCTCAATGGTGCTCGGTGGTATCGGGGGCGAACCCGCGCCAGGTGCGGGGCACGCCAGCCTTCGTGCTGCAGTGGCATCTGCCGTCGAGCCGGTTGCCGGTGGTGAGGGCGGCTCGACGCAGGCCCCGAAGCCGACTGTTCCCGGCCAACCTCTGCGTTTACGGATTCCCTCCGTTGGCATCGATACCGTTGTCGGCAGGATGTCGGTAGTCCCCGGTGGGGTGGTGAATCCTCCCACCGGAGGATCCGCATACTGGCTTTCGGGCTATGGCACGGCCGGACCAGCGTCAAACACTGTCTATATCGCGGGTCACACCTGCCGAGGAAAATGTTCGGCGGTGTTCAGTCCACTGCTCGATATTCCACGAAGCGCGACCACGGTGTATCCGGGGGAGAAAGTCTTTGTTGGGACTCCTGAAGGCGAATACAGCTACACCAT
The DNA here is from genome assembly GCA_043745175.1 of Microbacteriaceae bacterium. Taxonomy (GTDB): domain Bacteria; phylum Actinomycetota; class Actinomycetes; order Actinomycetales; family Microbacteriaceae; genus Lacisediminihabitans. The sequence continues at coordinate 4,251 of JAYTTG010000164.1, read as the reverse complement.
CACGGATACCAAGCTCTATGAAAAGGTCGCGGTGCAGCAGGAGAGTGAACTTTGGAAAGTCTTGCCTGGCCGCCTCGTACTCGTCACCTGTTTCCAATACAACGGGGGAACCAGCTCTCAACAGAACTTTGTTGCGTACGCCACGCTCGATGGCTGACTCGACTGGCAATGTGATGATGTCGCCTCTGGCGTGCTCCTACTTGTTCCGCTGGCTGGTCCTGCGGCGGGAACGAACCGGGACCTCTCAGCCAGGAGAGAATCGCGACACGGGTCGGACGCCTCACCGACGTGAGTCACCCCTTTTCTGCTGCTGAGCAGAACGGTCTGGCATGGGCGGAGCTGGAGCCGCCGCACTCGCCGCCCAAAGACCGTGCGCAGGTTTCGGGCTGCCGGGGTATTCCTGGTCAGCCGGGCGGCTCCCTGCGATTGGTGGCACACCGAGCTCATCCAGAACTGACTCTCAGCGCCCACCCTCCAGGTCACGGTTGCGCTGGGCAACGCCTCCGACCCCGTAGGGATAGTCGTCAGCACGCGGCGCGCTCGCCGCGGTGAGGCTGGCGAGTTCGTCGGACGAGAGCGGCAGGTCGACCGCACCGAGGTTGTCGCTGAGCTGGGACACGGTGCGGGCTCCGAGAATCACCGAGGTCACGGCGGGCTGGGCACCGAGCCAGGAGAGGGCCACCTGCGAAGGGCTTGCGCCGTGGGCCTCCGCAATCGATGCGACCGTGTCGATGATCGCCCAGGTCTGCTCGCGCGCGTTCCGCTGCTTCCAGGCCTCCATGCCGCGCTCGGGGTTCTCACCGAGGCGGGTGGCGCCGGTGGGAGCCTGGTCGCGCACGTACTTGCCGCTCAGCCAGCCGCCGCCGAGGGGCGACCAGGGTAGAAGGCCGATGTTCGCATCCAGGGCCGCGGGAACGACTTCGTGCTCGATGTCGCGCACCAGCAGGCTGTACTGCGGCTGCAGCGTGACGGGCGCAGCCCAGCCGTGAGCCTTCGCCACGTGCACTGCCTTGGTCAGTTGCCAGCCGAGGTAGTTGGAGAAACCGTAGTAGGCGATCTTGCCCTGGACGACCGCGTCGTTCAGAAAGCCGAGGGTCTCCTCGATCGGGGTCAGGGCATCCCACGCGTGCATCTGGTAGAGGTCGATCTGCTCTACCCCGAGGCGGTGGAGGGATGCATCGAGCGCGCGCCCGAGATGGCGACGGGTGAGACCCAGGTCGTTGGGGCCGGTACCCATGGGGAAGCGTGCCTTGGTGGCGATCACCACCTGCTCACGATCGGCCGGGTGGGAGGCGAGCCAGGAGCCGATGATCTCTTCCGAAGTGCCGGAGCTGTAGACATCCGCGGTGTCGATAAAGGTGCCGCCAGCCGCAAGAAAGGCGTCGAGGATGAGGTGGGAGGTGGGTTCATCGGCCTCCGCGCCGAAGGTCATGGTGCCGAGGGCATGGGCGGAGACCACAGTGCCACTATTTCCCAGTGTGCGATATTCCATCCATAAAAGGTAGCCCCGATCGTGGAGTGCGCCGTCCCTGCTGCGCGACCCCGCGAGATCCCGTAGATTTCTGGTGAGGTTTCGTTGACCCGATGTGGTGCACGATGTGGTGCACGGGCCGGCCGCGAACCAGATCTAAGGAGCAAGAATGAGCGAGTACGTCGTCACCAATCCCGCGACCGGAGCCCAGGGGCCCGTCTTCCCCCCGGCCACCGACGCCCAGTTGGATGTCGCCCTCGGCGCCGCCGACACGGCGCACCGCACCTGGTCGCGCACCAGCACGCTCGTCGAACGCACCGTTCTCATGCAGCGGGTCGCCGACTTGCACGCCGAACGCCGTGAGGTACTCGCCGAGATCATCGTTCGCGAGATGGGCAAGCCGCTCGACCAGGCCCTCGGTGAGGTCGATTTCAGCGCAGCCATTTTTTCCTACTACGCCGAGAACGGCGAGAAGTTTCTCGCCGACGAACAAATCGAACTCCTCGATGGAGAGGGCAGCGCGTTTGTGCGTCGGTCGTCCCTTGGGCCGCTCCTCGGCATCATGCCGTGGAACTTTCCCTACTACCAGGTGGCCAGGTTTGCCGGACCCAACCTGGTGCTCGGCAACCCCATCCTGCTGAAGCACGCGGGCCAGTGCCCGGAGTCCGCTGCGGCGATCGAGCAGATCTTCCACGACGCCGGGTTCCCGGCGGGCACCTACACCAATATCTACGCCTCAAGTGAGCAGGTCGCCGACCTGATCGCCGACCCTCGCCTCGTCGGGGTGTCGCTCACCGGCTCCGAGCGTGCGGGCGCGGCGGTGGCCGAGGTCGCCGGTCGCAACCTGAAGAAGGTGGTGCTCGAGCTCGGCGGCTCGGATCCGTTCATCCTGCTCAGCACCGATGACCTCGATGCCACGGTGGATGCCGCCGTCTCCGGTCGCATCGATAACAACGGCCAGGCCTGCAACGCGGCCAAGCGGTTCGTGGTGATCGGGGACCTGTACGACGACTTCCTCGCCCGATTCACCGCAAAACTCACCGAGCCAACCCCGTCGGACCCGATGGCGGATGGCACGGTGCTCGGCCCGCTGTCGTCGGCCCTTGCCGCGGATCGCCTCGACGAGCAGGTGGAGCGCGCCATCGCCCAGGGGGCGACCGTTGTCGCTCGTGGCGATCGCACCGGAACCTACTTCCCCTCGGTGGTGCTCACCGGGGTGACCGCAGAGATGGACGCCCACCACGAGGAGTTCTTCGGACCGGTGGCGATCGTCTACAGCGTGGCCGACGAGGCCGCGGCGGTCACCCTCGCCAACGACACCCCATTCGGGCTCGGGTCGTACCTGTTCTCCACCGACTCGGAGCAGGTGCTGCGGGTAGCCGACCAGATCGACGCCGGCATGGTCTTCGTCAACGGTGTCGGCCTTGACAGCCCGGAACTGCCCTTCGGAGGAATCAAGCGGAGTGGCTTCGGCCGCGAACTCGGTCGCTTCGGCATCGAGGAGTTCGTCAACCGCAAGATGATCCGCATCCTCAAGTAGGTCGCGAACGGTGCGCTGCCCGGCGCTTATCGGCACCGGGCAGCAAACCTCAGCGGAACGCCGGGATGCCGGTGATGTAATTTCCGATCACGAGGGTGTGCACCTCGTCGGTGCCCTCGTAGGTGCGCACGCTCTCCAGGTTGTTGGCATGGCGCAGCGGTGAGTAGTCGAGAGTTACGCCGTTGCCACCGAGCATGGCGCGGGCCTCCCGGGCGATCTGAATCGCCTCGCGGCAGTTGTTGAGCTTGCCGATCGAGATCTGGTGCGGCTGCAGCTTTCCGGCATCCTTGAGTCGGCCAAGCTGCAGGGCAAGCAGGGTTCCCTTGTTGATCTCGAGCGCCATGTTCACCAACTTCTCCTGGGTGAGCTGATAGCCGGCCAGCGGCTTGCCGAACTGCAGGCGCTCCTGTGAATACTCGAGCGCGGCGAGGTAGCTGTCGCGAGCGGCACCCATCGCGCCCCAGATGATGCCGTAGCGGGCCTCATTGAGGCATTCGAATGGCCCGCGAAGGCCCTTCGCCTTCGGCAGCATCGCCGATGCGGGCAGGCGCACCTCGGCGAGCTCGATCTCGCACTGGATGGAGGCACGCATCGAGAGCTTCTGGGCAATGACCGTGGCGGTGAACCCGGCCGTGCCGGTGGGCACAAGGAAGCCCCGGATGCCGTCATCGGTCATCGCCCAGATCACGGCGATGTCGGCGATCGAGGCGAGCCCGATCCAACGTTTTGTGCCGTTGATGACCCAGTCATCACCGTCTCGCCGGGCAAAGGTGGTCATGCTTCCGGGGTCGGACCCGGCCGTCGGTTCGGTGAGCCCGAAGCATCCGATGGCCGTGCCCGCTGCCATCTGCGGCAGCCACTCCTGCTTCTGCTCCTCGGAACCGTGCTTGTGGATCGCCGTCATCGCGAGCGATCCCTGCACGCTCACGAAAGTGCGCAACCCCGAATCGCCGGCCTCGAGTTCGAGGGCGGCGATGCCGTACTCCACCGCAGAACGACCGGGGCAGCCGTAGCCGGTGAGATGCATGCCGAGAAGTCCCAGCTGCGCCAGGCGCGGGATGATGCCGACGGGAAATTCCGCATTGTCGTACCAGCCCGCAATGTGCGGCTTGATCTCCGCGTCGACGAAGGCGCGCACCGTGCGGCGCAGCTCGAGTTCTGACTCGCTGAGCAGCGAGTCGACATCGATGAGGTCAGAGGTTTCGGGCACGGGGTTTCCTTCGGTTGCGGTCATTCGAAC
>JAYTTG010000163.1:0-7695 GCA_043745175.1 Microbacteriaceae bacterium | reverse complement strand
ACCGTTCGGCGTCGTAGGTCCAGGGCTCGCCGGTCGACACCCACCCGCCCCTGACCCGTCGCACGGCGCCATCGACATCCAGCACTTTGAGGAGAAGCTCCAGTGGCGTGCGTCGCAGGTCGACTCGTGCTTCGATCGCCGCCGTCGACAGCGCAGTGGCGCCGAGGGCTTCGATCACCGCAAGGGCCTTCTCTTCCACCGGCATCGAGGAGGTGGCGAAATAGTGCCAGATCGCCTCGTCCTCCGCTCCGGGAAGCAGAAGCACATCGGCATTCTCCGTGGCCCGACCGGCGCGACCGACCTGTTGGTAGTAGGCGACGGGCGACGAGGGAGCGCCGAGATGGAGAACGAACCCGAGGTCGGGTTTATCGAAGCCCATCCCGAGGGCGCTCGTGGCCACCAACGCTTTGACGTCGTTGGATTTGAGTCTCTGCTCGAGTTGCTCACGCTCGGCAGGGTCGGTGCGACCCGTGTACGCATGAACTTCGTGCCCGGCCTCGCGCAACAGTCGCGCGACGTCCTCCGCGGCGGAGACGGTGAGCGCGTAGATGATCCCGCTGCCGGGCAGCTCAGCGAGGTGGCTGAGCACCCACGCCAGTCGGGCTTTCGAATCGGGCAACCTCAGCACGCCGAGGCGCAGGGAGGTGCGAGCGAGAGGCCCACGGATCGTGACCACCTCGGAGCCGGGTGACCCGTCGGAGCTGCCGAGCTGTTCCGCGACATCCGCCACCACTCGGCTATTCGCCGTGGCCGTGGTCGCAAGCACCGGAATGTCCGCCGGCAGGGTCGCGATGAGGTCGCGGAGCCGTCGATAATCGGGGCGGAAATCGTGACCCCAGTCAGAGATGCAGTGCGCCTCGTCCACGACGAGAAGGCCCGCGCGTGCGACCAACGTGGGGAGCTGCTCATCACGGAAGGCAGGGTTGTTCAGCCGCTCCGGCGAGACGAGCAGCACATCGACCTGGTCGCAATGAAGTTTGTCGAGTACGTCCACCCACTCGTGCGCGTTGGCGGAATTGATGGCGACCGCGCGCACCCCCGCCCGGGATGCCGCGGCCACCTGGTCGCGCATGAGCGCAAGCAAGGGGGAGACAAGGATGGTCGGTCCGGCGCCGCGCCGCCGGAGGAGAAGAGTCGCCACAAAGTACACCGCAGACTTACCCCATCCCGTTCGCTGCACCACGAGAGCGCGGCGGCGCTGGTCGACCAGCGTCTCGATCGCTTCGAACTGCCCGTCATGGAAATCCGCATCATCACGCCCGACCAGCGTGCGCAGGATGGCGAGGGCGGCGGCGCGGCTGTCGGTCATTCCTCCAGCTTGACAGGGGCGGGCGACAGCGCTGACCGACGGGCACATCCGGAGGAAACTCCGGGGAAGACTCCCGGGAAATTCACCCAGGGGAGGAGATGACTCTCCTCCCCTCCACAACGGATGACGGGCGGCGCAGAACCCGGAAATCAGACAGTACAGCCCGGCACCCCTCGCGAGGCGTGATGCTGCCGTAATGGAACCCCGCTACGAAGACACCGTCACCCAGCCGCTTGCCAGTGATTCCCTCGTTGAAGAACGGATCTCTGCGCTCGTCGGTCGCGCCTGCCGCAGGCAGGTTTGGTTCCTGTTCGTGGACAGCAAGAACGTGCAGTTGCCGCTCATCATCCCGGTCCCCGACCCGCCGGTAATGCCTGATACCGCGGTATCTCAGCTGGTCGACAACATCGTCACGGCCGGTGAGGGCATGGACGCCCGTTCGGTAATCGTCGTACTCGAACGCGACGCCGGGTCGGGATTCACTCTGGCGGATAGAGCCTGGGCACGCACGCTCGACAGGGCATTCAGATGCACCGAGCTACCAATGCGGGCCGTCTTGGTCAGCCACAGCCGAGGAGTGCGCTGGTTCGCACCTGACGACTATGGGCTCGACTGCCCTGGCCAGGACGCCCCGCCAGCCCCGAACTAGCCCCGCAGCCCGCGAACTAGGAGACGGGAAGCGAGGCCTCGATCAGTGACACGATCTCCGGCGCATCCGGCTGCGTCGTCGGACGGAAACGATGCACCTCGCCTTCGCGGGTGATCACGAACTTCTCGAAGTTCCACTTGACCTTGCCGGCCTTGCCCGCAGAGTCGGAGGACCTGGTGAGCTCGTTGTAGAGCGGGTGGGCGTTCTTGCCGTTCACCCTTGTCTTCTCGAACATCGGGAAGGTGACTCCCCAGGTGGTCGAGCAGTACTCCTTGATGGCGTCTTCGCTGCCGAGCTCCTGCAAGAACTGATTGCTCGGAAATCCGAGCACACTAAAACCGCGCTCCGCATAGGTCCTCTGCAGGTTTTCGAGTTTCTCGTATTGGGGGGCGAGCCCACATCGAGAGGCGACATTGACGACGAGGTAGACCTTGTCGCCGAGGTCGGAAAGGGTGGTCGACGTACCGTCGATGGTCGTGAGGGGGATGTCGCCGAGAGGGCTGCCACTGAGTGTCATAACAGTGAAACCTACCCTCAGAAGCAGGGTATTCCACACCTCTCGAAGCTGTGAATGAGTCGAGTACGAGCGGGGTCGGCGAATCCGAAGCGAGCCCCCATCACCTCTCCAGAGCGTCCTCACCTCGATCCCAGCAAGTTTTCGCTATCGTCGTGTGGTGGTGCACCAGATCGACGCACCGGCACACTGTGCCGATATTCCAGCGGAAAGCCCGTCATGCCCGACAGCCCGATCTCAGCCACACCCTACGAGGTGCTCGGCGTGAGCTCGACGGCGACCCAGGATGACTTGCGTCGCGCCTATCGGCGGCTGGTGCGGGAGACCCATCCCGACACCGGGGGAGACGCAGAGCGCTTCACCTCGGTGCAGGTGGCCTGGGAACGAGTAGGCGACCCCGATGACCGCGCGGCTTACGATCGAGGACGCCCCACCTCGAGGGGCGCTGACACTCCTGCCACCTGGGCGCCGCAATCGCGCCCGAAGCAGGCCGACACGCGCCCCCGCGCCCGTTCTTACGGGCATCCGGGAGGTTGGAGGCGGGAACGCTACCTCGTGCTGATGCGCGAATGGGTCGGCAGGGGGGAGCCGCTCGAGGATCCCTATGACCCCTCCCTGGTTCGCTCGGCTCCGATGGAACTGCGGCATCTGCTCGCGGACGCTCTCGCTGAAGAAGCGACGGCGCGCGCGCTGGCGGCGCTCGGCATCGGATACACCATCTGGCACGACGTGAGTACCGGCGCTCCCGAAGAGAAGATCGACCACGTGGTGCTCGGCCCAACCGGAGTCTTCGCAATCCTGTCCGAAGACTACGGCGAGCCGGTACGCAGCAGGCGCGGCGAACTGCTCGGCAAGCCCCTCGGGGAGGCCCGCCCGATGCACGACCTCGGGGTGCGGGCCAAGATCGTGTCACGGGCGGCACGGGTCAAGTTCACGGCGCTGCTGATCGTGCTTCCCGACGATGCACTCGACGAACCGTACACAGTACTCGGGGCGATTCGCGGTGCCGCCACTGTGATCGCCCGCCGGTCCATGCTGCCGGTTCTGCTTCGCGACGGCGTGCCGGGAACGCGGGTGATCGGCGGCAACGAGCTCTTCGATGTGCGCACTCGACTGCAGGGTGGCATCCGCTTCGTCTGATCGCGGATGCGCTTCTCTGATGCGCTTCTCAGGCGGCCGGGAGCAGTCCGGCCACCAGAAACCGGGCCACGTACGATGCGATCGTGAGCATGACCACCAGGCCAAGGTGCCACCACAAAGGCGCGGATCCGTGGCCGGATTGCCGCCGCACAGATACGGTGCGTGCGATGAGATAGCCGAGCGGACCGAGGAGCAACCACCAGCGGCTCGGCACGCGGCTGTAGCCCAACGCGTCGAGCCTTCGGCAGTCCCTGGTCGCCGCCGCCACTGACCAGAGGAGTGGCAGCGGCACGATCGAAAGCGCCAACCACACCGAGAAAGTGACAGCGAAACCGATTCCGACGCCGCTGACCACGCCGATGAGTGGTGTTGCACTGAGCGCCCAGGCACCTCCGGTGTTCCACCGCGTGGGCGCAATTGGCGCCCAGGATCGAGATCTACCGGCATCGACCGTCGCGCCCGACCCCTCGCCGCCGAAGGGCACGTAGGCCGGCATCTCGGGTTGCGGCGGCAGCACAGCGCGGGGTAACGGGACCAACGGCAAGGTACGTGCGAGGACACTGCCGGGGCGCGGGACATCCGATGGACGCATCGACGGGCTGGCCGCCACGTATTCGGTCCACTCGGCGCCGCTCCACCAGCGCAGATCGCTCCGCCCGACGGGATCGGTGAACCATCCGGGCGGAGCAACGACGAGGCCGCCGTCAGCCACCGCGGTTCACCGGCGTCGCATCGCATCGCATCGAGAACATGGTCAGACGGTCGGCGCTTCGCTCACCAGGGCGAATGCGGAGTTCGGCAGAGTCGAGTCGATCACGACGTTGAGAGTCATCTTCACCGACGCGAGCGTGCCGACACAGGAGACAGCAGTGCCGTCGAGAATCACCGGTAGCGGCGGGCAGCTGATCGACGAGAATGTGAGGTTCTTCGCGAGCGTCTGTCGGGTGAGCTCTGCAGCCATGCCGGAGGGCGTTAGTTCGGCGGCTCGCTGTGCACCGGTGATCGGTCCGCCGCTGACGACGACCGGTGTGGCTGCGACAGGAGCCGTAAGGTTCACGAGCGCGAAGGCGGACGGCAACTGCAACAGAATGAAGGAAAAGGCGGCCGTCTGAAGCAGGAGCCAGAGCACCAGTGGCATCACCCCTGCCGCGCCGACCCGGAGGGCACGAACCAGGAGGTATAGCGGTGGAACGAGTGCGAGGACTGCGGCGGCGGTGCGCGGGAACCCGCGGCCCCGCAGCACGCGACCGTCGAAGAACGCAAGCATTGGCGAGAGGAGCAGGGGCGCTCCGAGCACCGAATAGCGGATCACGGGGTTGCCGCCCAGATCGAGCAGCCCGAGGATGAGCCAGACGGCTACCGCGTGAACGACCGGGAGCAGGGCGAGGATCCACACTGCGCCTGTTGTCGATCGTGCTGAGATCGCGAGGATAGGACCGGGAACTGCGGCGGCGGGTGAATGGGAAAAGACTGGTGCCGGGGTGGCCCCGACTGGAGCGGACGATGTGGCGAAGGGATCCGGGGGAAGACTGAAGCCGAGGGCGCCGCGGGAAAAGGTCGGCCCAGAAAGGGTTGGCCCAGGGGATTGCGGGCCGACGGGCAGCGCCTCGGGTGGTGACGTCGACACGGGAGTCCCGCGAGGCTCGAGACCCGCGGCGGCCAATGCGACGGGTGCACCGGTCGGAGCGGGCTGCACTTGCGCTCGGACGGAGGTGGATGCGGCGGGCACGAGCGGTGCGGCGGCACCGATCCACGGGCGGGCGACCGACGAGTCAGTGAGGTAGGCCGCGTCGGAGACGTCGGGCGGATCGAGGAATGCGGTGGCGCTGAAGACGGTCATTTCGGCGGATTCGCGTTCGGCAAATTCGCGTTCGGCCGGTGAAGACTCGAACAGTGCCTCAAAGGGCGAGTGGTCATCCGTGTTGCCCGGCACGGCGGCCGGCAGCGGCTCTGCAACCGGAGCATGGTCCGACTCGGTACTTAGCCCGATCGGAGACGGCGCGAGGGAAGTCTCGACCGTGGCGCCGATCAGTACGGGTCCGGTCGTCAGCGGTCCGACGAGTTCCCTCAGTTGGCGACGGCTCAGCGCCGCGGCGGGAGCTTCGACGGCAGTCTCGGCGAGCACGGCAGTCTCGGCGAGCACGGCAGTCGCGCCATCGGCGACCGGTTCGACCGGAGTTTCGCCGCCCAACTCGGCAGTCCACGCCGTTCCATTCCACCAGCGGGACCGCGTGCTCTGCATCGGGTCGGCATACCAACCGGGGACGATCAGGGTGGCCACAGGTTCTGCTGCGGATTCGGTGACGGGCGTGGAGTCGGCGGACAGCGATGGCATTTCGCGACGAGCGCTCCTTCGTGTCGGCGCAGCGGGCTGCGCCTCAATATCCGGATTCAGAGTAAGTGACACGATGATTCCCCCAGGTAGACCCGCCTGAACTGGGCAGGCTTCGATTTTACAAGCCGGGATACAGCGCAATCTAGGCTCCGCTGTACCCCAGTCCGTGGGGTTCAACGTCCTATCGCTGGCCCGCAGCACGGTTCGATTTCTCCGGATCCAGCGGGCGGTCGCCGCGCATCTGGATCGCCTCGCCCTGGGCGGCTTCAGCATCGGCGATCTCGCCGAACGCCGAAGCTCTTGCTGCCCAAACAGGAGGCCACCATCGTGCGGGCCCCGTTGTCATAGGCCCACTACATACTTGAGTGACACCGACTACGAGGATGCCGCATGTTCCTGCTTGCTGACGGCACCGTCGTCTACTCGGCATCCGACCTCACCGCGGCGGCCGCCTGCGAATGGGCAGTGATGCGCAGGCTGGACGCGCGCCTTGGCCGTATCGAGCCGCCGCCGGCGACGACCGGCGAGATGCTCGAGCGTGCTGCCCGTCTCGGCGACCGGCACGAACAACGGTTTCTCGAGCAGCTCAGGTTGCGGGTCGATGTGGTGGAGATACCGCGACCGGAGTACTCCACGGACCCGTCCGAGGTGGTCGAGCTCACCACCGCGGCATTCGAATGCGGCGCCGGCGCGGTCTACCAGGCCGCTTTCTTCGACGGGCGGTTCCTCGGCTATGCGGACTTCATCGTGCGAAATCGCGAGGGACGCTACGAGGTCTTCGACACAAAGCTTGCCCGCCACGCGAAGATCACCGCCCTGCTCCAGCTCGCGGCCTACGGTGAACAGCTGAAGCGACTCGGCATCCTGACCGCGGAGACGGTCTCCCTCGTTCTCGGCGACGACAGCATCAGTGAACATCGACTCGTCGATATCCTGCCGGTCTACCGTCGGCGTCGCGCCCGCCTCGAGGTCCTGGTTGACCAACGAGTGGCGGATCCCGCTGCCACCGAGTGGGGTGATCCCCGCTATGAGGCGTGCGGGCGCTGTGCCGTTTGCGAGGAGCAGGTGCAGCGCCACCGCGACCTCTTGCTCGTCGCCGGACTGCGGGTGACGCAACGCGCCCGGTTCCTGGAGGCAGGCATCTCGACCATCGAGCAGCTCGCCGCCTCGACCGCGCAGGTGCCTGGTTTGTCCCAATCGGTGGTTGCCGCGCTGCGGGAACAGGCGGTCGTGCAGGTCTCTCCCGGGCTGGCCTGGCGCGTCGTCTCTGCGACGAGCCTCGCCGCAATACCCGATCCCGATCCGGGCGATATATTCTTCGACTTCGAGGGTGATCCGTTGCACCAGGAGGGCACGGAGTGGGGCCTCGACTACCTGTTTGGGCTGGTGGAGGCCGACGAGACTTTTCGGGCATTCTGGGCGCACGATCTCGCGCAGGAGAAACAGGCCATGGTGGACTTCCTCGAGTACATCGCAGAACGTCGGCGGCGGCATCCTCACCTGCACATCTATCACTATGCCTCCTACGAGCGCACCCAGCTTGTGAACATCGCGGCGCGACACGGCGTTGGCGAGGAAGCGGTGGACGACCTGTTGCATAGCGACGTGCTCGTCGACCTGTATCCGATCGTGAAACAGTCGCTCCGGGCGGGTAGCCGCAGTTACTCGCTCAAGAAACTCGAGCCGCTCTACATGGGAACTCGAGGTCGATCGGGGGTGGCGACCGCGGCAGACTCGATCACCGAGTA
>JAYTTG010000162.1:0-2117 GCA_043745175.1 Microbacteriaceae bacterium | reverse complement strand
TCGCGGGTACGCCACGGTAGCAGGTAAGTGCGGCGATGAAGCTCGGTTCGAACGACCATTTCGACATGGCCCGGATAAAGGCGTGACGAGCAGCTGGGGGATCCCGCTTCGGCCACCCGGTGCGGTTCGATCGCTGGCGGCCGAATCGCGACGCTCGGTCGCGCACCGTTCGAACTGCTCGATCGGCCAATGGTCTATTCCCTCTGTGAGGGGCTCGACGAGGTACTCGGCTGCTTTGGATGCTTCGCGCGGCTGGGCTGCACTCGGGGCGGCTCCCCCGGCATCTTCGGGAAGTCGGGCGGGAAGGGCAGCTCGCCGAGTCCGTTTGCGAGATCCCGTTCCCACCATCCAAACAACTGGTCGATTGTGCCGGGCTTCTCCCCCATCCGCTGCCAGGGGTCTCCCGTGCTGGCTAATCGGGCCGGCACCGTCTGCACGGTGAGCGATCGTGGATCCACAGTCTCGAGCTCACTCCACTCAATCGGGCACGATACCGGCGCGTGGGCGAGCGCTCGCGGGCTGTAGGCGCCCGCCATCGTGCGGTCCCGGTTGGCCTGGTTGAAGTCAATGAAGATACGCGCGCCGCGCTCTTCCTTCCACCAGGCTGTGGTGACCTCCGTCGGCATCCGTCGCTCGAGTTCGCGCGCCGCGGCAATCACCGCATGCCGCACGTCGAGGAATTCACGCGTCGGCTCGATCGGTGCGAAGACGTGCAGGCCTCGGTTGCCGGAGGTCTTGATGAAGGCCTCGAGGCCCACTTCAGCGAGCACAGCACGCAGCGCGATCGCCGCGGGGATGGCGTCATCGAAGTCAGTGCCTGGCTGCGGATCGAGGTCGATGCGCAACTGATCGGGATTGTCGGTGTTCTCCGCCCGGGACGGCCACGGATGAAAGACGATCGTATTCATCTGCACGGCCCAGACCGCCGCGGCCGGTTCGTCGATGACGAGCTGCGGATGTGATCGGCCGCTCGGATAGACGACCGGCACCGCGCGCACGAAGTCCGGCGCTCCCCTCGGTGGATTCTTCGAAAAAAACTGCTCCCCGTTGATACCCTCAGCGAAACGCTCGAGAGAAACCGGCCGGCCACCGTTCGCTTTCACGAAGGCGCCTCCGACCTCCACTATGTAGCGGGCGAGATCGAGCTTCGTAATGCCCGAGTCGGGCCAGAGCACCCGCGTCGGGCTCGAAACACGTATCTGCCGCACCCCGTGGGGTCCGGGCACGGAGAGGTTTGCCGCGTCGCTAGCCATGGTGCCACGGTACTCGCCGGAGTCATCCTCCGCCGTGCCATCCGCCCGAGATAACGAGTGATGGCCCCGCCAAAGGCGGGGCCATCGGGCGGTCTGAAGTTACTTCTTGGTGTCTGATTCTGCTGCGGGCGCCTCAGCGGCGACCTCGGCGGTCTCCACGTCGACGGCCTCTTCCTGCGCGACCGACTCGACGACCTCGGACTCGGCCGCAGGTGCCTCATCTTCGACCGGAGCCTCGGCAGCGGGCGCCTCGGCCTTGGTGGACTTCTTGGCCGACTTCGGCTTTGGCGTCACCGGCTCCAGTACCAGCTCGATCTGCACCATCGAGGCGTTATCGCCCTTACGGAACCCGAGCTTCGTGATGCGGGTGTAGCCGCCCTCACGAAACTCGACCAGCGGGGCGATCTCCGTGAACAGCTCGTGCACGACGGTCTTGTCGCCGATCGTCGCGAGCACGCGACGCCGCGCGTGGAGGTCGCCACGCTTGGCGAACGTAATGAGCCTCTCGACGAGGGGGCGCATGCGCTTGGCTTTCGTCTCGGTCGTCTTGATGCTCTTGTGGGTGAACAGGGCAGCCGCGAGGTTCGCAAGCATGAGGCGCTCGTGCGCCGGTCCACCGCCGAGGCGGGGTCCCTTAGTTGGTGCAGCCATTAGTCATTTCTCCAGGTGTGAAAAGTTGGTACCGAGGGCCTAGTTGGCTTCTTCGACGTCGTCGTACCCGCTGTAGAAGTGCGCGCCGTCGAAGCCGGGCACGGTGTCTTTGAGGTTCAGGCCGAGTTCTACGAGTTTGTCCTTGACCTCATCAACCGACTTCTGTCCGAAGTTACGGATATTCATGAGCTGCGTCTCCGAGAGGGCAACCAG
>JAYTTG010000161.1:0-7742 GCA_043745175.1 Microbacteriaceae bacterium | reverse complement strand
GATCGGGCCGATGCCGGGCTGGAACACCCTGTTCTGCATTCCGCCCTCACCTTCGACTCTGTCGACCACACCGACAACAGGTCCCACCTGAACACTACAGAGAGTGTTAACGGGGGCGGCAACGCCATGCGGCGGGGGCACAGAATCGGCGCAGCCGTACTCAGAGAGCGTATATCGAGACTTCGGTCTCGGGCAGTGTGAACCATACCGGCAGTCCCGGAGTGAGCCCGAGGGCCGCGGCGCGTCCCGGTGAGATATCGGCGGCCATCGACGCAGAGCGCACCCGTACGCTGTCCCCGCGCGGCTCGAGATCCTGCACGTACACCGGAAACGCGTTGGGGGCATGCGGTTGTTCGAGCTGTACGGAGACCGCGGAGGGCCGTGTTGCTGCGGCGGCAGGGGCGCCGATTGCGCCCGTACCCGGCCCGTCGACCAGAGTGCCGTCCGGCATCCGAAGCCCCGTCGCGGTGCGTACCCCGATGAGCAGGTTGAGGCCGGCGAGCCGCGCAGTGAAGGGATGCCGCGGCCGCTGGAGCACCTCGGCCGTTGCTCCCTGTTCCACGATCACCCCGTCGCCGAGCACGACCACCCTGTCGGCGAGGGTGAGGGCGTCAAGCACCTCGTGCGTCACGAGGATCGCCGTGCGGCCGGAGAGTACGGTCCGAAGCATTCGCCGCAGGGTGGGGGCGACTGCGACGTCGAGCGCGGCGAGCGGTTCGTCGAGCAGCAGCAGCCGCGGTTCTGGCGCAAGGGCGCGCGCGATCGCTACGCGTTGGGCCTGCCCGCCGGAGAGTTGTGCGGGTCGGCTGGCCGAAAGCTCCGCCGCCTCCACCGCCGCGAGCCAATGGTGCGCGGATGCCCGCGCCTCGGCCCGAGACCGGCCCGCGCTGCGAGGCCCAAAGGCCACATTCTCGAGGGCATTGAGGTGCGGGAAGAGTAGCGGTTCCTGGGCGAGCAAGGAGATCCCGCGCTGGTGCGGCGGCAGCCACTGCCCGCGGTCGAGGTCGAAGAGCGATTCTCCGTCGAGACGAGCGCTGCCCGAATCGGGTCGGAGCAGGCCGGCGAGGATCGACAGCAGGGTCGACTTACCCGCGCCATTCGGACCAAGGATCGCCACGGTCTCCCCCTCGGCAACTTCGAGGCGCACGTCGAAGCCGCGCTCAGCGACGCGCGCATCGAGGTGCAGTGTCACTGGGCGACCATCACTGGGCTATCCGTCCTAGCCGTAAACCGGGAGCGGTGCGCAGCGTCAGAGCGACCACCACGAGAGAGACGATCACCAGCACGAGAGATAGCGCCACCGCGGCATCCGGATCGATCTCCCGCTGCAGGTAGATCTCCAGCGGCAGGGTGCGCGTCACCCCCTGGAGGCTGCCGGCAAAGGTGAGTGTCGCGCCGAATTCACCGAGTGCCCGCGCGAATGACAGCACGGCTCCGGAGAGCAGGGCGGGCAGCACGAGCGGCAGCGTGATGCGGCGCAGAACAGTCGTCGGTCGGGCGCCGAGCGTCGCCGCAACCGCCTCGTAGCGGGTTCCTGCCAGGCGAAGCGCACCCTCGACGCTCAGCACAAGAAAGGGCAGGGCCACGAAGGTCTGGGCGATCACGACGGCCACCGTCGAGAAGGCCACGGAGATGCCGAGCACCTCGAGCGGGCGCCCGAGCAGCCCCTGCCGGCCGAATGCGGCGAGAAGCGCGATGCCGCCGATCACGGGCGGTAGCACCAGCGGCAGAAGCACGATGGTACGCACCAGCGGCTGGCCGGGAAACGTGGTGCGGGCGAGTACGAGCGCCATCGGTACCCCGAACACTACGCAGAGTATCGTCGCGGCGACCGAGGTTCGCAGGCTCAATAGCAGGGCCGAGACGGATGATTCGCTCGAGACCAGCGCAACGAATCCGCCCCAGTTCACCCGGGACGCCATCGCGACGAGAGGCAGCAGTACGAAGGCCGCACCGATGATCGCGATCACGATCACCCAGCGCGGCACTCCCGAGAACGACGCGCGGCGCGTGCCGGCGACATTCGGGATCACGGGGCTCCGAAGCCCGCCGCCGCCAGCACCCCGCGGCCGACAGTGCCGGTGACGTAGTACACAAAGGCCGCCGCGAGCTTCGAGTTCTTGCTCGCCGAGATAGTGGCGATCGGGTAGGTGTTCAGCGCCTTGCTCGACTCCGGAAACGGGATGCCCGTCACTCGGGAGCCGGCGCCCTTCACGTCGGTGACATACACGAGTCCGGCATCCGCTTCTCCGGACGAGACCTTGCCCAGCACGTCGGTGACCGCGTTCTCCTCGCTCACCGGGGTGAGCTTCACGCCGGTGGAAGTCTCGATGGCGACCGTCGCTGCGCCGCAGGGCACTGCCGGTGCACACACCACTGTCTTCACGCCGGGCCTCGCGAGGTCGGCGAAGGTGACGATCTTCGCCGGATTGCCCGGGGGCACCGCAATTTCCAGCACATTGGTCGCGAAGTTCACCGGAGCGCCCACCAGGGTCGACACCTTGGCCATGTTTTTCGTGTCGGCCGAGGCGAACACGTCGGCGGGCGCCCCGGCGGTGATCTGGGTCACGAGGTCGGCGGATCCGGCAAAGCTCGTCGTGACGGTGACGCCCGGGTGCGCGGCCTCGAACTTCGTGGCGAGGTCACCGAAGGTCTTGGTGAGGGATGCCGCGGCAAACACCGTGATCGACCCGCTGAGCGAATCCTTCGTGGGAGTTGCCGAGGGAGTGGGCGCCACCGCGGAACATCCCCCGGTTGCGAGAAGGATGCCGACCGCGAGGGTAGCGAGAAGCGGCTTCTTCATTGGTGTTCCCTGGGGGTCTCGATGATGACCGTCGTGGCTTTCACGACGGCGATGGCCACGGATCCGAGATCGAGCCCGAGATCGCGAACGGCTTCGCTGCTCATCAGCGAAACCACACGATGCGGGCCACATTGCAGCTCGACCTTGGCCATCACGGTGTCCATCACGATGTCCGTGACGAGGCCGACAAAACTGTTGCGGGCCGAGCGGGAGACGCCGGAGGGGTCATCAGGCAGCACCGCGTTTTCCCGCGCGAGCATGGCAAGGGCGAGGCCGTCGACCACGGCGCGCCCCGACTCGTCTTTCTCGGCAATAAGCGTGCCGTTGTCGACCCAGCGGCGCACGGTGTCGTCGCTCACTCCCAGATAGAGGGCAGCATCTTTAATCCGTATTTGCGGCACAAAGACTATATTACGTCCGTTTTAGCGGAATTAGCTGCTCCTCCACGCTTGGTCTATAGAACCAAGTAGCCCTTTTTTGGCGGTGCGAGTCGCCACCACCGATGACTTCGACGGCGTCGTCGCCACACTCTCCTCGGCGTTCTTCGACGATCCGCTGTGAGGACCGGCTTTCCCCGATATCAGTCACCGCACAGCCCAGGCATCCGCTCTCTGGCGCCTATTCGCCGGCTCGGCGATGCGCTATCCATTCACCTTTGTCACCGAAAACACCGAATCAGCAGCGGTGTGGATACCGCCAGACGGCACCGACCTGGCCACAAACGAGTCCGCCGAGTTTGAGTCCTTCCTCGTCGACCTGGTGGGCGCAGAGGCCGCCAGCGGCGTCCTGGTTATTTCGGCACAGTTCGAGGAGGTTCGCCCGACCGAACCGCACTTTTACCTCAGCCTGCTTGCCACCCACCGCGACCACGCGGTGGGTGACTCGGCATGGGCCTGTTGCGCGAGAACCTGGAGCGCATCGATGCCATAGGTGGCGCCGTCCACCTCGAATCGTCCAACCCGGTGAATGATGCGCGATACCGGAGCGTCGATTTCGAGCGGCAAAGCGAGTTCATCGTCGCGTAGGGTCAAGTCGTCACCACCATGTGGCGGTCAGCTCGAGAGAGCAGAGAGCAGAGGGCGAGGTCGAGGTCAACGCCCCACCTCTCACTTACACCTGCGAGAATCGAAGGATGCCAGCATCCCCGCCGCCAGCATCCCCGCCGCCAGCATCCTTGTCGCCGACCGGCACGAATAGCGCGCGATACTCCCGCCAGGTAGCGCTTCCCGGCTTCGGACCGGAGGCCCAGCAGAAGCTCACGAACGCTCGCGTGCTCGTGATCGGCGCCGGTGGACTCGGTAGCAGCGTGATTCCGGCACTGGCCGCTGCGGGCGTCGGGACGATCGGCATCATCGACGACGACACGGTGGAGCTCAGTAACCTGCATCGCCAGCTCGTCCACGGCATCGCGGATGTCGGAAGCGCCAAGGTGCACTCGGCAGCCGACACGGTGGCTGCCATCAATGCCGCGACCGTGGTGAACGCCCTCGACGGGCGTCTCACCGCCGACACGGCGCTCAAACTCTTCGCCGGCTATGACCTCGTTGTGGACGGCAGTGACAACTTCCCCACCCGCTACCTCGCCAATGACGCGGCGGCACTCACCGGAATTCCCCTCGTCTGGGGCGCTGTCTCGCAGTACGCAGGACAGGCCGGGGTCGCCTGGGCCGCACGCGGGCCGCAGTACCGCGACCTATTCCCCGCTCCCCCACCGCCGGGGTCTGTGCTCTCCTGCGAGGCTGGCGGCGTGCTGCCCAGCGTCGTCGCCGTGATCGGATCGATCATGGCCGGAGAGGTTGTGAAAATCCTCACCGGAATCGGCACGCCTCTCATCGGGCGAGTCACCACCTTCGATGCCCTCACGGGCGGATTCCGTGAGCTCGGCTTTGTACGGGATCCGAAGGCCGGCGCGATCACCGAGCTGATCGATTACGAGCTGTTTTGCGGCATCCTGAATGTAATTACCGTGGATGAACTCGCCGCCTCCCTCGCCCGGGTCACCCTCATCGATGTGCGCGAGCCGTGGGAGGCACAGATCGCGAGCCTGCCCGGGTCGATGCTGCTTCCCCTCGGGTCACTCGAGACGACCCTCGCCCAAATCGACCGCTCGAGACCGGTGATCGTCTACTGCCACGCGGGCATCCGCTCGGCGAGCGCCGTCGCGATGCTCGGCGAGCACGGTATCCCCGCCCGCAGCCTCGACGGCGGCATCGACGCCTGGTCCCGCCGTATCGACCCGAGTGTCGCGAGGTACTGAAGTGTCACACCGCTCCGTCGACGAGCATGCGGCCCACGTCCGCGCCCTCATCACATCAGCTCTCCCCACCGGGGCCGACACCGTTGCACTCGGGGCGGCCCTCGGGCGCGTGACCGCGGCCGCCATCCTCTGTCCCGTGGATCTGCCGCTCTTTCGCAACTCGCAGATGGACGGGTTCGCCGTCGTTGCGTCAGACCTCGTTGGCCTGCCGGTGACCCTGCCGATCGTCGGCGAGGTCGCCGCCCGACCAGGAACTCCCCCACCTCTCGTCTCGGGCGCCGCGGTGCGCATCATGACCGGCGCCGTCGTGCCGGAGGGGGCGGATGCCGTCGTGCCGGTCGAGGACACGACCACCACCGACGACACGGTAACGATCATGCGCGCCAGAGCCAGTGGCGAGTTCGTGCGCGACCGCGGGAGCGACCTGAGTGCCGGGGACCCCCTGCTTCCGGCCGGAATCCGCCTTGCCTCCCGCCATCTTGCCGCGCTCGCCGCCGCGGGCATCGATGACATCGAGGTGCGCCGCCGCGTGCGGATCGTCGTGATCAGCACCGGCGCGGAGCTTGCGCCGGTGGGGCGCAGAGCCGAGCCGGGCGAGATCTATGACTCGAACAGCACGGCGCTCACGGCGGCCGCGACCGCCTGCGGTGCCGAGGTGACCTACGCGATCCATCCGGTGGAGGACGAGGTCTCGCAGTTGCGAGCAACCATGTTGTTCGGCGTCGCAAATGCCGACCTCATCCTCACCTCCGGCGGGATCTCGATGGGCGCCTACGAAGTGGTGCGCGAGTTTTGGCGAGCCAACGGCGGCGAGGTCGGCCACATTGCGATGCAGCCCGGCGGGCCCCAGGCAACCGGCGTCTTCAACGGCGTGCCGGTGATCAGCTTTCCCGGTAATCCCGTGAGCACTCAGCTCTCGTTCGAGGTCTTTGTCGCACCGATCCTGCGCGAGGCCGCCGGGCTGCCGCCCGCTCGCCGCGAGACGCGCGCGCTCATCGCCGATCTGCTCTCCGCCCCAGGCACACGACAGTTTTTGCGCGGGCGCGCCCTGCCCGACGGACGGGTGGAGGTCGTGGGCGGCCCGAGTTCCCACCTCGTGGCCGGCCTCGCGGCATCCGACCTGCTTCTCGACATTCCGGAAGACATCACCGAGCTGAAAGCGGGAGACCCCGTGGAGACGATCGACCTGTGAGCGGCCACGGCAACTCCCTCAGCCATCTGGACTCCGACGGTCGCGCCCGCATGGTGGATGTCGGCGACAAGGCCGTCACCGCCCGCACCGCGACCGCCACCGCCCGGTTCATCACCACCCCAGAGGTCATCGCGCTCGTGCGCGCCGACGGCCTCCCGAAGGCCGATGTGCTCGCCACGGCCCGCATCGCGGGCATCTCGGGTGCGAAGAAGACCAGCGAGCTCATCCCACTCTGCCATCAGGTACCCCTCTCTTCGGTCAGCATCGACTTCTCCTTCACGGACGACTCGATCCTCGTCTCGGCGACAGCGAAGACCGTCGGCCAGACCGGGGTCGAGATGGAAGCCCTCACCGCGGTCGCGATAGCCGGGCTCACCCTGCACGACATGGTGAAAGCGGTGGATCCATCAGCCATGCTCGGCGAAATCCAGCTCGAGTCGAAGACCGGCGGCAAACGCGGGCACTGGACGCGACACGGCGGATCGTCACCGGTTCGGCTGAGAACGGGCACTGCAGCCGTCGTCGTTGCGTCTACCGGAGGGGCCGCCGGAACGCGCGAGGACACCACCGGTCCGGTGATCGCGGCCTGGCTCGCCGAGCACGGTTTCGCGATCGATGCGGTCACAGTGGTGGCGGATGCCGACATCGCCGCCGAACTCGGCCGGGTCGTGGCATCCGCTCCCGCCGTCATCATCACGACCGGCGGCACGGGTCTCAGTCCCACCGATCGCACCCCGGAGGCGACCCTCGCCCTGCTCGATCGCGAGCTACCCGGAGTGGCCGAGGCGATCCGGGCGCGGGGGCTCACTGCGACCCCGACCGCAGCGCTCAGCCGCGCGGTCGCTGGCACCGCCAACGGCACCGTTGTCGTGAACCTGCCCGGATCCACCGGCGGGGTGCGCGATGGCCTCGCCGTGCTCGATGGGCTGCTCGAACACCTCGTCGCGCAAATCGCCGGGGGTGGCGCCCATGAGTAAGGACATCCTCGCGCTCATCTCTGCCGAGCCGATCGATGCCACTGCCATCGAGAACTTCGTGATGGATGACGAGGAGGGCGCGCTCGTCACGTTCCGCGGGGTGGTGCGCAACCATGATCACGGACTCGTTGTCGTCTCGCTGGAATACTCCGCCCATCCGGATGCCGCGCGCTTCCTCGAGGACTGCTGCCGGACGATCGCGACCGAGACCGGCCTCCGCGTGGCTGCTGCCCACCGCGTCGGCCCCCTCATCGTCGGAGACATCGCTCTCGTCGCCGCCGTCGCCGCCGCCCACCGCGGGGAGGCGTTCGCCGCCTGCGAGCACCTCGTCGACCTGATCAAGCAGACCGTGCCGATCTGGAAGCGCCAGCACCTGGCCGATGGCGCCACCGAGTGGGTGGGGCTGTAATCCCGTCGGAAGCAACGGCATTACTCGACGAGATTCAGGACGATCAGCCGGCGTACTGCAACGCCACGAATGCCCAGGATGCCAATGCCCCCCGTGCTCCGACG
>JAYTTG010000160.1:0-2125 GCA_043745175.1 Microbacteriaceae bacterium | reverse complement strand
GGTCTCCGTCTCATCCGTCTCGAAGACGTCCTGGATATTGTGCGAGGGCGAGATGCGGATGCCCACCCGATCCGCCCCGATCGCCTCGGCCACGGCCGCGACGGTCTCGATCCCGAAGCGGGCGCGATTCGCGGGAGACCCGCCGTAGGAGTCGGGGCGCACGTTGGACACCGGCGAGAGGAACTCGTGAAGCAGGTATCCGTTGGCGGAGTGCACCTCGACGCCGTCGAATCCGGCCGCGATCGCGTTGCGAGCGGCCTGCACGATCTCGGCCGTCACGTCCGCGAGTTCTCCAGTTGCCAGCGCACGGGGCTCGGCAAACCGCTTCTTGCCGAGGGGCGTGTGCGCTTCGCCGTCGATGGCGATCGCACTCGGAGCCACCGGGGTGAGTCCCCCGTTGATGTCGGGGTGCGTCACGCGGCCGCCGTGCATGAGCTGCATCACAATGACGCCGCCCTCGGCGTGGACCGCGTCGGTGACCCGGCGCCAACCGGCGATCTGTTCGGGGGTCACGATGCCGGGCTGCCCGGGATACGCACGGCTCACCGGGCTCGTGAAGGTACCTTCGGTCACGATGAGGCCGGTGGTGGCCCGCTGGCGATAGTGCTCGACGAGCAGGTCATTCGGAATCCCGGCTTCGCCCGCACGCAGGCGGGTGAGGGGCGCCATGACGACGCGGTTGGTGAGGGCAAGGGCCCCGAGGCTGACGGGCGCGAAGAGTTGCATGGTATTTCTTTCTGAACGGGGAACAGGTACCGACTCGGCAACGGGGAAGCGCCCCGGACTATTCCATAACGATCGCGTGATCCACGCGACTAGCCTGTGACGATGGATGACAGCACACGCGAGTTTCTCTCCACGTTCCAGCGGTTCATGTCGGAAGTCGTCAACACGGCCGCTGTCGAATCGAGCGATCTCACGCCGCTCGGCGTGATCGTGCAGGACTTCCTCGGAGCCGACATCGCCACCCTGCCAGCTATCACCCACGGGCTCTCGGCGCACCGGCTCGTCGACGCCGATCTCGCGCTTGCCGAGCTTGGCCGCGACTCCGAACAGCCGCCAGTCGGCGTCAGCGGCGGCCAACAGCGCGAGCACCTCTCGCTCTCCGAACTACTTTTCAGCCCCCACAGTCGCTTCTCCCCCGCGCCGATCGACTACCTCTCGATGGCGGATGGCCCGGACACAACGCGTCGGGTCATCGCGTTTGGTCTCCACCGCATCCTCTTTGAGGGACGACCTGTCGTCGTGCTCGAGCGGGCGGCCCAACCGCAATTCGGTCGCCCTGGAGCGCAACTCGAGATCCTTTCCCTCGATACCGAGACCTCGTCGCGATTCCTCTATGAGTTCTCCCGACTGGCGCTGAGTCTGAGCGTGTTGCGAGGAAAGGTGCTGTCATTCACCGGTAACGAATACGGCAACTCCTCAGCCGGTGCCAGCTTCCTTCACCGACCGACGGTCAAAGCGGATGACGTGATTCTTCTGCCGGGCGTGCTCGAGACCGTGGTGCGCCATGTCGTCGGCATCGGTGAGCAGCGCGAACGCCTGCTCGCTGCGGGACAACATCTCAAGCGGGGAGTATTGCTCTACGGACCTCCCGGCACGGGCAAAACGCTCACGGTGCGTCATCTGCTCTCGCGGACTCCAGGGACGACAGCGGTGCTCCTCACCGGATCGAGCATTCAGTTCATCATGCAGGCTGCCGAGCTTGCGCGGGCGATGCAGCCCGCCATCGTCGTGCTTGAGGATGTGGATCTTGTAGCCTCCGAGCGTGGGATGCACGGACCCCAGCCGCTCCTCTTCGCTGTACTTGACGCGCTCGACGGCCTCGACGGGGATGCCGATGTCACTTTTATCCTGACGACGAACCGCGTTCACGTGCTTGAACGAGCGCTCGCAGAGCGCCCGGGGCGCGTCGACTTGGCGGTCGAGATTCCGTTGCCCGACGTGGGTTCTCGCCGGCGTCTGTTCCGACACTATGCCAGTGGCTTGCCCTTCTCCGCAGAGTCGATCGATGCCGCCGCCGACCGCGCGGTCGACACCACCGGATCCTTCGCCAAAGAACTGGTGCGTCGAGCCGTGCTGTCTGCGGCCGAGCAGGATCGCGTTGTCACCGACGAGGACCTCT
>JAYTTG010000159.1:0-2127 GCA_043745175.1 Microbacteriaceae bacterium | reverse complement strand
CCTTACCCGAAAGGAACAGCCAGCACATGAATGCTGCGCTTGCTGCCGCGTCCGCGGCGACCGATGCGATTACCCTGCCACTAGTGCTCACTGTCTCTTTTGCGACAGTCGCCCTCGTAGCCATCGCCGTTTTTGTGAGGCTCTCGCGCCGCGCTGGACGGCTGACCGGTGTGACCGCGGCAGCAAGCGGAGTTTCTGCAGCCGGAATCCTCGCAAGCGCACTGCTCGTGAGTGTTGCGCTCGGCGGATCCACAGTCGCGTCAGCCGCAGATGCATCCCCGTCCGGCATCCCCCAGCCGGGTATCACGGGGTCATCCTCGGTCATCGCGTCCCCCACTGTCGATCCGCCGACCACCGGCGACATCAGCGGTCCTCAGCTTCCGACCGAGTAGGCCGACCGAGCTGCTGGCTCGACTGAGCGCCCACGCTGATTGCCCCCAGACCGATCGCCGACTTCGTGAGTCACGCCGTCCGGATACTCTGGGTGAATGCGACTGATGGCCTCACTGCGCTCCTCGTCACGCAGTCCGCTTCTTCAGGTGATCAAGACCTCCGTCGCCGCAATCATCGCCTGGCTCCTGTGCACGGTGACCCTGGGCCAGCCGCTGCCGATCTTCGCGGCGATCGCCGCGCTGCTTGTGGTGCAGCCGAGCGTCAACCAGTCGCTCGCGAAGGGGATCGAGCGCAGTGTCGGTGTGATCTTTGGTGTGATCCTGGCCTATGCGGCGGGCATCCTCTTCGGACACTCGAGCGGGATCGTACTCGGAATCATCGTCGTTTCACTGCTCATCGCGTGGGCACTCCGGCTCTCCCCGGGTTCCGCCACTCAAATTCCGATCAGCGCGATGCTCGTGATCGCGATCGGAACCAACACCCCGGGGTATGCGGTCAACCGCGTGATCGAAACCGTGATCGGCGCAGTGGTCGGGCTGACGATCAACACCATCATCGTGCCGCCCGTTCTTCTGACTCCGGCCCACGACGCAGTAGTTCGGCTTGCCGAGCGGGTGGCCGATACACTCTCGGCATTCGCGACAGCCCTGCGTACGCCGCTGACCGCCCCGGAACTCACCTCGATGCTCACTACCGCCCGACAACTGTCGGGGCTGCGCAATTCCGCGGAGGACGCTTTGGTGCGAGCGGACGAGTCCCTCATGCTCAATCCGCGGCGTGGGCGCTATCGCGAGCGCCTCGAGTATGACCGTGATCTTCTCGCCTCACTCGGTATCCTCGTGACCCGCGTCACCGGCATGGCCCGTGCCCTGCACGACAACTACGACCCGCGGCTCACCGACGACTTTTTCGTCGCCTCGATCGCACTCGAACTCGATCGTGCTGCGCACGACCTGCGCCTGCTCGCCCGAGACGAGCCAACTGTCGATCCGATGCCGGTCACAGCCGAGCTCCCGGCGCTCACCGCGCCGCTCGTCATCGCGCTCCCCGATCCCGACAACTGGATCCTGGTCGGTTCGCTACTCGAGGATCTCCGCCGGGTGCGAGAGGTCATCATCGGCGAGGATGCAGGATGACCCTGAGAACCCTCGAGAGCTACGCTCCGTTCGAGCTCGTCTCGGATGCCGCCTCGCTCGGTCTCGCCACCACAACGGTTTCGAGCCCACTCGGCACCTGTGTCGCGAGACATCCGCCGCGACGAAGGTCCACTCGAGCAACCCTGTTCCTGCACGGCGCCGCCGGGTCGTGGACCACCTGGACACCACTCGTGCAGGCCGCGGTCGCCGACCGCATCGACCTCGGCGACATTGTGATCTTCGACCTGCCGGGATGGGGCGACGCGCACCTCGCCGAGGGGCCGCTTGACGACCCGGTGCTCGCCATCTGCTCTCTGGTCAAAGACATGGCCGAGGAGCTCGGCTACACCGAGTGGGATCTCGTCGGCCACTCCCTCGGCGGATTCATTGCGCTGCACATGGCTTCGATTTGGCCCCAGGCCGTTCTGTCGGTCGGGATGGTGTCGGGCACGACGTTCTCGATCATCCACAGTGTGGATCACCCGGTGCGGCGGTTCCTCGAGCTACCCGGATTCACGATGCTCTGGCGGGTCATGCAATTTCTCGCGACGCTCGGCCCGGTGGGCTCGGCTCTCGTGCGCGGAGTCGGCGCGATTGG
>JAYTTG010000158.1:0-7789 GCA_043745175.1 Microbacteriaceae bacterium | reverse complement strand
GGCCTGTTAAAACGTGCTGGCCCCTGACGGAAGGTCATGATTCGCATCATGGGTTATATCAAGTCCGCCGCTCTCGAAGAGACCGGTTATGTCGTACTCGATCGCTACAACCAGAAGCTCGACCCCAAGGAATGGCTCGATATTGAGTTCGTCGATTGGAAGTCGTCGGGTGAGACGCAATTCGCTCCCCTCGCCAGCGCACAGGGTGAGATCGAGGTCAACGGTTTCTGGAACCACAAGCCGCCGCGCACCGACAAGGACGGCGTCTGGATTCCCTCGCAGGTTGAGAAAGCGCCGAATTTGGTGCGTCGCGCGATGGAGCCTGGCGCAAACGTCGGTCGGTGCCGTGTCATCGAGTTGCAGCCGAATGTCTACTCCGACACCCTCTATAACCTGCACCAGGACGATAACAACCGCCTCAATCCTGATGGCACCGGCTGGGTCGTGCGTGGATTCTTTAACCTCACCGACGACGAGAACAGCTACTTTGTGCTGCGCGAGAACCGCACCGATCCCAGCGTCGAATATCGGATCGCGCTCCCGGCCGGTGCCCAGCTGATTATCGACACGCAGCGGCTTTGGCACGCAGCCACCCATGTGGGCAGCGAACCTCGCTACTGCCTGATTACCTCGTGGGAGTCCGGCCCCGAGCTCGATGCCTACATCGCACAGCACAACGGTGTGAGCCGCGTTCCGAATGTCGAGGTGCCGCAGGAAATGCTGGATGCCGGTCAGGCCGAACAGTCGCGGCGCATCGCGGCACGTGCAGCCTTCTATGCGGCCAAGGGCCAGGCGGAGAAGACGGCGATGAGCGAAGCCTGATTCTCCGACAGTTCGTGAGGAAGGCCCCGGTCGCAAGACTGGGGCCTTTCGTCGAATTCCCCGAGTTGTGCCGGGCGGGGAATGGGTGCCTGGTCACCATGCGTTGGCCGGGGAAGTCACGACCGCTACCGGAGAGGTGTGCCACCGAGAGCCATTACCGTAGTGGCTTGAGGCCCAGGGCGACGCCCAGATGGCCTGCTCGGTGATGGCCGTCGGGGCGGAAACAGCAAAAGCTGTGACGATTGTTGCAAACGACGGATTGCGCTGCAGGTTCTCCGCGGCCTTCTGGGCGGCAATCACGAGATTTGCGTAGCTGCCGGTGCCGCCTCCGCCGCCGGACCCATAGCCGTTGTTCATGGGGTTGTTGCGGTTCCACCAGTTGTCGGCGCCGTTCTCCTGCCGCATCCAGCGCACCATCACCGTGACGTTCGCTTCTGACTGTGGCCAGCCGCCGGAGAGCAGCACCATTTTCGCCCAGTCGTAGTTGGTGCCGCTTGCTGTGAGCGATTCGACTCCAGCGGTCGCCGAGTAGCCGTCGCGAGAGCCGGCGCCGATCGACACTCGTTCCGACACGCGGAGGGTCTGCGGGTGAGCGGCGATGTAGAGCGCGAGCTGGCCGGAGGCGTCCGGGGTGGCGGGCGGCGCGATGGCAAAGAGGGCAAACAGAGAGAGTGCCGCGAGGGATGCCCCGACTGCAAGCCGTCCCCGCCGCGGCGCTCGAAGCGTCCGGCGCGGCCGGAGAGCAGCACGTCGAGCGGAAGGCGAATATCGAGGAGAGGGCATGATGTGTCGCACGGAAGGACCCTGCTGAACCCGCCCGGCTTTCAGCGAGGCTATCAGAGGACACTGCGCGCTCACGTCATGGACCAATGCCATCACGCGGGGTCCTAGCGGGGTATGGGCATGAATGTCAAGCCCTGGGCCCGAAATTGTGCATTCCCATACTCTGAAACCAACTAGAAAAGGGGTCAGATATGACGATCAATGCACACGAAAATGATGAGTCCGCCATCGAGTGGCCCCGCGGCGCGGCGCAGGTATCCGTCGATCCCCTTCGCGACTACCTGCAGCGGATCGGGCGTGCTCAGCTCCTCACCGCCGAACAGGAAGTAAGCCTCGCACGCCGGATCGAAATCGGGGTGCTGGCCGGGGAAAGGCTCGCGGCGCTGCCTGAGCTCGACAGCAAATCGAAGCGGGAACTGCTCTGGCTGGCCCGTGATGGAGATGCCGCATATCAGCAATTCGTCTGCGCGAACCTACGGCTGGTCGTCAGTATCGCCAAGCGGTATGCGGGACGAGGACTGCCGATCATGGACGTGATTCAGGAGGGAAATCTTGGCTTGGTTCGCGCGGTTGAGAAGTTCGACTACTCGATCGGCAATAAATTCTCTACCTATGCCACGTGGTGGATCCGCCAATCGATCCTTCGCGGCATCGCGGACTCAAGCCGCATCATCCGCATTCCCGTACACACTGTCGAGAAGATGGACAAGCTGGATCGAGTGCGCCGCGATCTCACCAACGAACTCGGTCGCACTCCCACAATCGAAGAGGTGGCGGACTCCGCCCAAGTAACCGTGGCAGAGGTCATCAAACTGGCGAAATCAGACCACGACACTATTTCGTTCGGCATCCCCATCGGTGATGACGGCAACACGGAGCTCGGCGACCTTATCGAAGACACTGACACTCCGCAGCCTCACGAGTCCGTCGAGCTCGATCTGCGGCATGACGACATCCGGCGCAAGCTCGACGCACTGCCGCCTCGGGATGCCACGGTGATCCGCTTACGGTTCGGCCTCGAAGGGCGCCAAGCGCTCACGCTCGACGAGGTGGGGGAGCTCTATGGCATCACCCGCGAGCGGGTTCGCCAGCTGGAGACCCGCAGCCTCAAGCGCCTGCGCAGCGAAGACCTGCATTCTTACCTCGCCTAAGTCCGAGCGCTACGGGCGCAGTTCGGTGTTTTCGCCCCGCAATGGCCCTGTCGGAGGAGAGGTTGCCGCTCGGCCGGGTCTGCGGGGCTTCCGTGTCTGAACTGGCGTCACCATTGCCCGCGCGGCCCACGTGCCTCACTCTTCCGAGGTCTTTCCAAGGGCGCCAACCTCTTCGGTGAGCTGGAGGCCCTGGGCGCTGTTGGAAGTGAGCGTGAGGGCTTCGATCCACTCCCGGTTAATTTTGGGCATCCGACCGCCGTCGTATCGAAAAACCAGCGGGATGGCCGGATCAAGCCAGATCACGCTGCGTCCATCACCGACGCTTTGCTCGTCACGCCAAGAGAAGAAAAAACTCTCGTCGCGTCTCAATTTGAGCCCGATGACCAGCTGGAGGTGAGCGAGAACGCGGTCGTCGAAAATCACTTCGATAGTCTGGCCGTAGAGCAACCTACCCACGCGTGGTCTCCCATTATGTCGGTGAATCGAGGAGCGCCGCCCTCGGTCGTGAAGTGAACATTACTATGCCGACCATCGCAGAAAATGATTCGGTGACATGTTGACTGTCGCGATTTTTCCTGATCGCAACTCTTCCTGCCATTCCCGGCCAACCCGCGCTGTCTCTCGCATGGGCGAAGCAGCCAATAGAGTCGAGCCTCGTGGGAATGAATGACCGGGATGCGCGCGAAGGCAGGCCGCCGACAAATCGGGCGGCCCTCGCACTCGTTCTCTCGTCGATCCTCTGGGGGACCACCGGCACGGCCGCGAGCATGCTGCCTGCAGACGTGAGCCCCCTCGCCGTCGGTTCAGCGACGATGGGCGTGGGAGGAGTGCTGCTCTTCAGTATTTCAATGCGACCGGCCATTTCAGCTCTTCAGGACCCCACTGCCCGCCGCTGGTTACTTGTTGGAGCCGCCGGGGTCGTCGTCTACCCTCTGGCCTTCTACGGGGCGATGAACCTGGCCGGGGTGGCGATCGGAAATGTCGTCGCTCTCGGCTCGGGCCCGGCGTTCGCGGCCTTCTTCGAGTGGGCCTGGGAGCGTCGGCGGCCCGGACGCGCCTGGGTCGCCTGCACGACGACCGCGATCGTTGGCATCGGCCTACTCGCGCTCGGCGGCTCGGCCCGGGGAGACCGCCCCGAGGCGAATATCGTCTCCGGGGTGATTCTCGGGCTCGTCGCCGGTATTGCCTTCGCGCTCTATACCTACGCGTCATCACGAGCCATCACCCTCGGGCTGCCTTCGCGGGGGGTGATGGGAGGGATGTTCGGACTCGGCGCAATCGGACTACTGCCGGTGCTGCTGGTGACCGGCGCGCCCCTGCTCCAGGGCACCCTGAGCCTTGGCGTCTCGGCCTATCTCACCCTCGGACCGATGCTGATCGCCTACCTGTTATTCGGAATCGCCCTCGGCGCACTTCGAAGCAGCGCTGCGACCACTATCGCCCTCATCGAGCCTCTGATCGCCACGGTGCTCGCTGTGGTGGCACTGGGGGAGCGACTCGCGGTGGTGGGGTGGGTTGGGCTGGCACTCGTCCTCGTGGGTGTAACCGCGCTGAGTACGGCCCGTTATCCTCATAATTGACCGTGAACCCGTATCATTCTGGGCATGGAAACTGGGCATGGATACTGACGCCGATCCTGAGGCCAGCGTCGAAACGGGCGCCCGCCGGGCGACCTTCCTGCCGTCCATTGCAGAATCACGGACAGCCGCTGCGGTCGACGACTCCGAACGTTTCGATGACGATGTTCTCGCGGCGGCAATGGCTGATGAGACCGAACGTCTCGGACTGACCGGCGCTATCTCGATCATGGCTCCTCCCACAACACCGGCCGTCAGCACGCCTGTTCCTCCGCCTCTCGCTCGCTCGGTCGCGGCCGGTCTCACGGCACCGCGGACACCGACAGTGGCGCAACTCTTCACATTGGGTGGTCTGAATCTGCCGTCGGTAGACGCCGAGACGCCGCCTGCGTCTGCGGTCCCGGTCACTGCAACACCCGCCCTGTCACTGGCCGAACTCCCTGCTCCCTCTGGCCAACCGGTCGTGCTCGACGCAGAATCGGCGCCGGGTGCGAACGGGACGTGGCTTCCGACTCGTCGCTCACTTCGTGACGCGGAACTGGCACGCAGCCGAGAAGAGCACGCGAGGCGAAATGCGGATCCCGGTCCGATTGCGGTGTCTGCGCCAGCCTCAGTTACCGTCAACGGTACGGCACCGGCACCGGAGGTCGCGATTTCGCCGGATTTTTCCCCGGCGCCGGGCGCTCCTGGATTCGCAGGGCAATCCGGTAACACCTCATCGGGGTCCACAAGCGTCACCCCGGCGGATGGTGCGCCCGCCCCCGCCCTGTCAGCGCCCGAACCTCCGGCGCCCGAACTGCCAGCCTCGAATCCGCCGTTCTACGACCTCGTCGAGCCACAGCCCTATTCCGCCGGTCCCGCGATCTTCCCCCTCGGGTACCGTTCGCAGGACTCGGATCCTCCCTCGAGCGCAGAGCCAGCGGCTCAACCCTCACGACAGATGGATCCCTTTGCCGCCCTGATAGCGGATACCGGATCGCCAGGCCGTTACGTTTCGGGCGCAGAAGACTTTGAAGCAACCGACGCGGCTGCTCTCGCCGCTCGCGCGAAAACGAGTCCCTGGCTTCGACCCGCTTCCATCGAGGTCATCGAGGCTGATCCTGTCCGCCCTGGGGCTTTCGTTCCCGAGTCGAGTGGACCGACCCCGACCCTTCTCGACCAGCGGGTCGCGCGGGCATCCCGACTCTTCTGGCTGTGGTTCGCCGCGAATTCATCGGTGCTAAGCCTCGCCTTCGGCGGCGCACTCTTCTCCCTGGGCATGAGCCTGCGCCAGGCGGTTGTTGCGACGTTCATCGGCGTCGCGATCTCTTTTCTCCCCCTCGGGCTCGGTACCCTCGCGGGCAAGTGGAGCGGGCAGCCGGTCATGGTGGTCTCTCGGGCCAGTTTCGGTCACCTCGGCAACATCATGCCGGCATCGATCGCACTCCTCAGCCGACTGTTCTGGGGCGCGGTGCTGTTGTGGATGATCGCGGCGACAACCGCCCGGATCCTGGTCGGCGCGAAGCTGGCCGGTTCGTTCACGGAGTTGCAGGTGATGGTGATGGTAATGGCGGTCGGCTTCCTGCTCGCCTTGGTCGTTGCCTATTTCGGCTATGCAATTTTCGCGCGCATCCAGCTCGTTGTCGGTATCCTCTCGGCCGCGCTCATCGCCTCCTTCGTCGTCATCACCTGGCCAGCAGTCGACCTCGCGACAGCTCTGACTGTGCCCGACGGGCCGGTAACTCTTGTGGTGACCGGGGTCGTGCTCGTATTCAGCTTCGTGGGCTTGGTCTGGGCGAATAGCAGCGGAGATCTCGCCCGCTACCAGCGTCCCAGTTCGTCGGGCGGCGCATCGATGCTTTGGGCCTCGTTCGGAACGACGGCACCAGCCTTCCTGTTGATCGGCTACGGCGCGGTGCTCGCCGCGTCGAGCGCAGCGATCGCGAAGGGACTCGGCACTAGCCCGATCGACACCATCGCCGGCCTTCTTCCGAGCTGGTACCCGGTGCCTCTCATCGCTGCCACTGCTCTCAGCCTCCTCTCCGGGGTTATCCTCAGTATCTATTCCGGTGGCTTCGCCCTGGGGGCCATGGGACTGAGGGTCACCAGAAGTGGTGCCACGGTCATCGTCGGAGTGCTGGTATTCGCAATTGCGATCGCCCTCGGGTTTACGGTGAGCAATGTCGTGATGGTCTTCCGCGATCTCGCGACCACGCTCGCGGTGCCGGTCGCCGCCTGGGCGGGGATCTTCTCGTCCGAGATGATTCTCCGGCGTCGGCGTTTCGATACCAGGTCGCTTCTCGCCCGTGGGGGGATCTACCGCGACGTCAACTGGCTCAACCTCGCGATGCTGGTCGTGGCATCCGCGATCGGCTTTGGCTTCACCTCGGCAACGCTCACGGGGCTGCGTTGGGAGGGCTACCTCTTCACTGCGGTCGGAGTGCCCGTGTCGAGCCCGCTCGGCGGAACCGACCTCGGCGTGCTGGTGTCCCTTGCGCTCGGATTACTCACCCCTTTCGTCGCCGGAATCTCGACGATCCGCCGACAGGAGCGTCGGCAGGCGTCACGCGCCTGACAGACGCGGTTCATGGCAGTGCTCCCACACCGGCCGTCCTGTTACGAAACTAAGATGGGCGGATGCCGTTCACCGCTGCCGCCAGGACCGTCGCGGATGTCTGCACCGTGGTCGAACGGCTCTGGCCGGTCGCCGGTGCGGAGGGCTGGGATGCGCCCGGCCTGCTCTCCGGGGGTCTCGGTGCGACTGTTACCTCCCTCCACCTCGCCGTCGACGCGGTGCCGGATGTGGCGGATGAGGCGGTCGCCGCGGGCGCCGACATCCTGCTCGTGCATCACCCCCTGCTTCTGCGGGGCGTCACCACCGTCGCCGAAGATCGGTACGCAGGCGTTGTGCTCGCCCGACTCATCCGCGGCGGGTGCGCGCTGATCGCGGCCCACACCAATGCGGATGTCGTTGAGACCGGTACCTCGGCCGTCCTGGCCGCGCACCTCGGTCTGGTCGATGCTGTCCCGATCACCGCCGGTGCGACGCCGTCTCGTGGAATCGGGCGAGCCGGCCGACTTCCCGAACCGACCACGCTGGGCCGACTAGCTCGTCAGCTCGCCGAGATCTTGCCAGCGACGGCATCGGGTATCCGCGTCGCCGGAGATTATGATCGCATCATCGAAACGGTTGCCCTGTGCGGAGGGGCGGGTGACTCGCTTCTCGCGGAGGCCGCGGTGCTCGCGGCCGACGTCTACATCACTTCGGACCTGCGCCATCATCCCGCGTCTGAATCGAGGGAGAACGCGAAGGTCGGCGCCGGGCCCGCGCTGATCGACGTGTCGCACTGGGCGAGCGAATGGCTCTGGCTCGATGTAGCTGCGGAGGAACTTCGCACCGCCCTTCCGGGCGTCACCGTGACGGTGAGTGACCTGCGCACCGACCCCTGGGATTTCACGATCGTCCAATGACTAACC
>JAYTTG010000157.1:0-2128 GCA_043745175.1 Microbacteriaceae bacterium | reverse complement strand
CGTCGCTACAGCTCATACACCCCGCTGCCCGGCACCGATCGCGGCCTTCTCGTCGACAACGGGGATGCCGCGGCCACCCGCCGCTCGTTCGACATTCTCGGCGCCGACTTCGACGCCTGGCAGTCGTTCTACGGTCGCACCGCCGCGCTCGCACGCGCCGTCTTCCCGACAGTCACCGAACCGCTACTGCGGCGATCGGAACTGAAGCGCCTGGTGGACGCCGCGGACTGGTCAGACTTCATCGACCGCCCGATCGGCGAGGTGATCGAGCGCTGCTTCACCAACGACCTCGTGCGCGGAGTCGTGCTCACGGATGCCCTGATCGGCACCTTCGCCCCGGCCGACGACCCGACGCTCGCGGCCAACCGCTGCTTCCTCTACCACGTGATCGGCGGCGGTACCGGGGACTGGGATGTTCCGGTCGGCGGCATGGGCGCGATCACCAGCGCGCTCGCGGACGCTGCCCGCACGGCCGGGGCCTCCCTGGTCACCGGAGCCGAGGTCGTCTCGATCGCTCCCGACGGTGAGGTGCGCTATCTGCTCGGCGACGACGAGTTCATCCTGAATGCCGGCACCGTGCTCTCCAATGTCGCCCCGCAGGTGCTTTCCGGCTTGCTCGGCGAGGCGAGCGAGCCCGCCGAGGGCGCCCAGGTGAAGGTCAACCTCCTACTTCGGCGGCTTCCCCGGCTGCGCGACGCGTCGCTCGATCCGGCCGCGGCCTTCGGCGGTACCTTTCACATCAACGAGGGCTACGCGCAGCTCGAGCGAGCCTTCCGGGCGGCAAGTGCCGGCGACATCCCGAGCCCACTGCCCGCGGAGATCTACTGCCACTCCCTCACCGATCCGAGCATCCTCTCCCCTGAGCTGTCGGCCTCTGGCGCCCAGACTCTCACGGTCTTCGGGCTCCATACCCCGCATCGGCTGGTCTCGGCGGCCACAAATGACGCCGTGCGCGCCGCGCTCGAACGCGCGGTCATCGACTCTCTCGACAGCGTGCTCGCCGAGCCGATCGAATCACTCCTGCTGACGGATGCCGCGGGCCGCCCCTGCATCGAGACGAAGACCACCTACGACCTCGAGTCCGCACTCGGGCTGCCCGGAGGCAACATCTTCCACGCCCCGCTGTCATGGCCGTTCGCCGAGGACTCGGCCGATCTTGGCACTGCGGCCAGGCGCTGGGGTGTCGCCACCGCTCACGAGAACATCCTGCTCTGCGGGGCCGGCGCGCGGCGCGGCGGCGGCGTGAGCGGCCTCGGCGGGCACAACGCCGCGATGGCCGTGCTCGAGGGGTAACCGCTCACCCCCGGCTCATACCCTTTGCCTCCCGCCTTCGAGTTGGTTAAACTTCTGAGAAGCAGCGTGTTGAGAATGCTGCGGAATCAAGGAGCTTCGCCATGGCAACGTTCGACCAGTTTGCGAACCAGGGCGGCGCCGCCGCGGGCGACGAGTCAGAGGTTGCCGCGGCCCAGGCCGAGGCCGATGAGTTGCTGCGCCAGAGCGCGGATGCCGCCCAGGCGGCCGACTTCGGTGGCGGCCCGCTCGGCGCCCATCCCGAGGCCGACGCGGTCGAGGATCCCGACGCGGTAGGCCCGACGAAGTAGGCCCATCGCACCCGAACTCGGGGTTCCGCCCGGAACCGATCGAGCCCGGTTCGGCATCGAATACCTCTCAGTCCCACTCGCTCGGAGCGGCGGCACGCGCCGCCGGCAGCGCGACATCCGTTGCCCAGCGAGCCATCCACTCGGGCAGCGGATGACCGGTGATATCGATACCCGCCACCTCGGCCACCTCTGCTGTCGTCACGGTACCACCGGTCTTCTTCACGAATCGGCCGCGCGTTGTGGCGCGCGCGTAGATCTCGCCCTTGACCACCGTGCGCTGCTCCACGTAGACCGCTTTCGCGTCGTAACCGACAATGCGGGTTTCGAGTGTGAAGCGCTGCCAGGGCATGAGAGAACGCCGAAAACTGATCGTCTCATCCGCCATCACCGGGAAGAATCCGGCCCCGAGTAGCCGAGACCAGACGCCAGAGCGCTGCAGCAGGTCCATGCGGCCGAGATCCATGATCGACAGGTACACACCGTTATTCATGTGGCCGAGCACGTCAAGGTCGGTCGGGAGCACGCGA
>JAYTTG010000156.1:0-2129 GCA_043745175.1 Microbacteriaceae bacterium | reverse complement strand
TTGTCGTAGTCGAGTCCGATGAAGACGTGCTCCTCTACGAGACCGGACACATCCCCGGCGCAGTCAAGATCGACTGGCACACCGACCTCAACCACCCGGTGGAGCGCGACTATATCGACGGATCGCAGTTCGCCGCACTCGTCGGCCCCAAGGGCATCGGCCGTGACACGACCGTAGTGATCTATGGGGACAAAAATAACTGGTGGGCGGCCTATGCCCTCTGGGTGTTCACCCTCTTCGGCCATAAAGACGTACGCCTGCTCGACGGCGGCCGGGCAAAGTGGGAGGCCGAAGGGGGCGAGTACGTCACCGAGACCTCGACACCGGTGGCGGTCGAGTATCCGGTGGTCGAACGCGACGATTCCGCCATCCGTGCCTACAAAGACGATGTGCTCGCCCACTTTGGCAGTCCGCTGATCGACGTGCGTTCACCCGAGGAGTTCAGCGGTGAGCGCACTACGGCACCGGCCTATCCGGAGGAGGGATCATTGCGAGCCGGACATATCCCGAGTGCTCAAAATGTGCCATGGGGAAGGGCGGTCGCCGAAGATGGAACATTCCGACCACTTCCCGAACTCGACGCGATCTACCGCACCGAGGCTGGCCTGGAGGACGGTGACGATGTGATCGCTTACTGCCGCATCGGGGAACGATCCGCCCATACCTGGTTCGTGCTCACCCACCTCCTCGGCTTCGAGAGAGTTCGAAACTACGACGGATCATGGACGGAATGGGGCTCCGCAGTGCGGGTACCTATCGCCACAGGCTCTGCGCCAGGTGAGGTACCGAACCGCTGACCTTCTCCCACCAGTGACACCGCGTTGATCGGCCGAACCCCAGGAGTACGGCCGATCGATAAGCGTCAACACTCCGGCAGGTGGAATACTTGAGTTCTATGGCCAGCAGCAAACTTCCCGACTCTCTCGCGAAAATTCGCGAGGACTTCTGCGAACTCGAACGGGGCGACCGGCTTGTTTTGCTGCTCGAATTCGCTAACGAACTTCCCGTGCTTCCCCCGCGCTATGCGGATCACCCCGACCTTCTCGAACGCGTCGTGGAATGCCAATCGCCGGTCTTCATCTTCGTAGAGGTGGACGATCAGCACCTTGTTCACCTCCACGCCACCGCTCCCAAGGAATCGCCGACGACCCGTGGCTTCGCCTCGATCCTCGTCCAGGGGCTCTCGGGGCTCACCGTCGAAGAGGTGCTCGATGTGCCCGATGACTTCCCCAACACCATCGGGCTCACCGAGGCGGTCAGCCTGCTGCGCATTCGTGGGATGACCGCGATGCTTGCGCGTGCCAAGCGTCAGCTGCGCGAGAGAATCGCCGCGTGATTCTGCGGCGGCTGTTCCCCGAGGCCGGCCCACCCATCGAGCTCGAGACAGCGGATGCCCGCACCCGGCTCGCCGAGTTGTACGCGCTGCCCGGGGTAGACACCCTGCGCATCAACCTTGTCGCAACTGTTTCCGGCAGCGCCGCCGGCGGGGACGATACCTCGGAGACTCTCACCAATCGCGCGGATCGCAAAATCCTCGGCGTCATCCGGCGCGACAGCGATGTGGTGCTCGTGGGCGCAGCAAGCATTCGTGCCGAAGGCTACCAGCTGCCCCGTACCGCACCGCTCGCCATCGTCACGAGCACCGGGGATTTCGGCGGCCATCGCCTCGCCGTCGACCCTGATCGTTTCGCCCCGATCGTACTATGTCCGGCCGCGGCCGCCGAGACTGCTCGCGCCGGTCTTCCCTCTGCGGAGATCGTGGTCGTACCGGATCGCGCAAGACGGATGTCCGCCATCGATATCGTGTCCGCCCTACGAGCCCGCGGGCTCCGCCGCATCGTCTGCGAGGGCGGCCCGTCGCTCGCCGCACAGATGCTCGATGCAAGTCTGGCGGATGAATTGTGCCTCTCCACAAGCCCGATCGCCGGGGGGGTCTTCCTTCCCGTATTGGGCAGCGCCGAGATCTCGTCCCATCGACTCGAACTGGACCAGTTGCTCGTCGACGACACGAGCGCTCTCTATGCCCGGTGGCGCATTCTGGCCTGAAATCGGTCCGTTTAGAGCGGCGCCGTGGCCAGCCAGTGCGCGATGGCGTGGTTCCAATGGTCGCGATCGAAGTTCCACAGCTT
>JAYTTG010000155.1:0-7796 GCA_043745175.1 Microbacteriaceae bacterium | reverse complement strand
TCTGCGGCACGCTGAGTGAGGGGAGATAGGCGCGGCCGAGTGCAGCACCGATCGCCGGAAGGCGGAGCGGATCGGGGAAAGCCATCAGCATCGGCTTCAGTTCCGGCTTGAATTTCTGCTTGAAGGCGAAGAGTGACTGGAATCCATAAACTGGTTCGAGGCTGCGCGCGAGGAAGTCCAGGATGCGATCCGCGCCATCGGACTCCTCGGAGGTCGACTCGCGGCGCGCGAGCGGAGCGGCAGAGAGACTCATGAACTCGATGCCGCGTTGCTGCATGAGCAGGGCTGCGGAGGCGATGAGAAACTCCATCACCCCATTCATGCTGCCGGGGCGGCGGCGCATAAAGTCGAGGGTCCAGCCGACGATCTCAGCCTCCCGATAGGTGGGCATCCAACTCGTGACGGCTTCGACGACGTCGTCGTCTCCGACGGCGAGCAGCACCGCGACATCCGGATCGCGCAGTTCGTCGATACCTCCAAGGGTGAAGCCGAGTTCTGGCAGCTTCTTGTCGGCCACCCAGGATTCGGAGATCGATTCGATCTGCGCACTATGGGCGATAGAGAGCCTGGCCCAGCTGGTCCAGACGGCGTGAACTCCCAGTCGCTCAGCGCGGTTGATCGATGAGCGCACATCCTGCCAACTCTTGCCCTGGGTCGAAAAAGTGGCCGGATGAACGATCGTCTCTTCTGCGACCACCATCGTCGACCATCCCA
Source organism: Microbacteriaceae bacterium (assembly GCA_043745175.1). Lineage (GTDB taxonomy): Bacteria > Actinomycetota > Actinomycetes > Actinomycetales > Microbacteriaceae > Lacisediminihabitans. Next base: position 7,082 of record JAYTTG010000155.1, on the reverse strand, counting down.
TCGCCTGGAATTGTGCCTGGAAGTCGTTGCCAACGCTGTAAAACACCGGGGTCCAGCCGTTGTCATCACAGAAGACCGCGAATTGCCGCACCGCTTCGGCAGCAAATTCGGGTCGTCCGAGCGGTCCGCCCGTGGTGAGCGCTACGCCGGAGACCACCCGATACGCCACTGCCGCTTGACCGTCGGCGCTGAACCAGTAGTTGTTGCCGTCCCACAGGGCCATGTGGCCAATGGAGCCGCCTCCCTTGAGCAAGAGAGTGCGGGCCCGATCACGCTCCGCATACCTTTCGCGAATGCGGTCCGAGAAAAAGAGCGGGAGGGTTGCCGCAATAAGTACCAGCCAGAACACCGGTCCGATGCCCTGGTGGAGCGCGCGGGTGAATGGCGCGACCGGGATGAATGGCACCTTTTCGAGACGCAGGAAGCCGACGGGAACGAAGCGGTCCGGCAGGTCGAGCAAGAGTTGCAGCATGCTGGGCACGGGGCGGAATTGGACGCGGTCAAGCCATCCGGCGCCGAGGTACAGCACGCACAGTGCCACGAAGGTGCCAAGGACGGTGACGACGAACCGCACCGCGGCGGTGCGCGGGATACGCACCGTGAAATGCCGCAGGTTGGCGGCGATGATGACCGCGATCACGAGCGGTACGAGTACCGACACCGCGACACGCGCCACGGGCTCAAGGCCGGAGGCGTAGTCGGAGATCACCTCATCGCTGCCAAATGCCGGGAGGAATCCGTAGTAGAACGCGGCGACGAGTGCGAGATAGAGGTTGACCGCGATGGCAATGAGGGCAGCGCTCCGGCGACCGCGCAGCATGCCGAGTGCCGCAACGATCAACACCACGAGGGGCAGTGGCGCGAGCAACACCGTGCCGGGGCCGTTGATGCTCGCCAGATCGAGCTGGAGGCGGCATTCGGGGGAGGTGACGTGTCCGAGGCAGTGATGCATGACCGTTTGCATGCGGGGCAACTGGTCGCGGAACAGCATGCCGAGCGGATGAAGCGGACCGTAGCTCGCCGGTGTGAAGATGCTTACGAATGGACCGGCCGCGGTGATCATGAGCAACACGGCGGTGAGGCTTCGCGCCTCGTAGTGTGAGCTCCTCACCCACCGGGCGGAGGGCCGAGTGTGCGCAAGCAACATGCCAAGCAGGAGTCCCGCAACGGCGGCGATGATGCGGAACAGGTCGGAGGGCTGCCCGGAATACAGGAACGCGATGGTGAGCGCGGCGAAACCCAGGAGGCGCACGCGACGACGCCACAGTGGCCCGGCGAATGCACTTGCAGTGAGCAGGGTTCCCGAAATCGCGGTGAACGGGTCGAAGATGACGATCTCCTGGATCCGCACCGCCCAGATCTCACGAGCGAGCAGCCCCGCAGCCTGGAGCAGCATGCCGATCCCTCCGCCCACATAGGCGGTGACGGCGAACGCCAGCAGTGTGCGCCACCAGCCCATCAACCGCTCGGCCGCTCCGACGAGCACGACGAGTGCCGCGACTGCGAGCAGCAGTTCGATCAGCCCCGATGCGAAGAACACAGAAGTTATCGGAGAAAGGAAATTATGGGTATCGAGGAAAGCGTCGAGACCCGTCCCCAACTTCGGCCTGAGCGTCAACCGCGGTCCGCGCAAAAGAGACCCTGTCACGAAAGCCAGCGTCAGCATGAGCGCTGCCAGAGCGAGGCTGGCTCGCCGCTGGGCAATCCACTTTCCCACTACAGACCCCAGCGATCACCCAAGAGAGGCATCGCTGTCCTGATCCCGAACTGCACCGTCTTCCAATCATGTGCGGTGCCCGGCGAGACGAGATGGTGCATCGTCATCCCTGCGGCCTCTGCTGCTTTGGAGACGGTCAAGGATGCGGCGCCGAACCGGGCGTCATTTTGACCGATCACGAAAATCCCCAGTGTGTCGGCGTAAGGCGCGCCAGAGGCAAGCAGGGTGAGCGGCGTGGCCGCAGTATATTCGGCAGCCGATCCGCCGAATGCACTGGCAATCGTGGCCGGAATCGAGCCGTGGTGCGGCGCGAGCTCGCCCGCAATGTCCAGGATGCTGCCAAACAACCCGCGATACTTTGTGCCGAGCTGGATCGAGCAGGTACCGCCCTGCGAGAAGCCGCCGATGGCCCAGTCGGCTCCGCTCGGTAATACATGCAGGTGGCGAGTGATCCAGTTGGTGACATCCACCGTGAGGTAGGTCGCGGAATTTCCGAGAACCGAATCGACGCACATCGGGTTGAGCTGGGGGGATCCGAGTTGGTCGGGCACCACCACGATCGGCGCAAGCCCGTGGTGTGCCGCTGCGAACCGATCGAGAATCGTTGCCAAGGCACCAGAGGTGATGAGATTCGACGGCCCCCCCGGCTGACCCGAAAGCATCTCGAGTACGGGCAGGCGTGGCGCGCCTGCCACCAGTGCCGCGGGCGGAAGGTAGACCACGGCACTGCGGGCGGGGAAGTGAGACACCGTCCCGGGAATGGTGACGGAGCCGACCGTTCCCGCTGTGGGCAAGTCCGCCGGAGCGTGCCAACTCTGTGCCAGGGACTCGGGGACAATACTCGTGGGAGATGGCTGGGCTGCGGGCAGGGCGAGCTTTCCAATAGCGTTTACGCCGAGAGCCGAGCCGAGTGTCGGGAACTCCGCGACATCCACATTCACGCCGATCGCCCCCGCGAAAGCGAAGAGTATGACGGAGGCGCTGCCGACCACCACGCGCCAGGCGCGGGCCCGCCAGAGGCCGGCAATCGCGAAGCCGATACCGCCGACCCCGAGGGCGAACCACATCCGGGTGATCAGGGTGAGCGCCACTCCGAAGCTGTTCCAAACATCGCTCACCAGCCACGCGAGGATGAGGCCGACTCCCGCGCCAGCGAGAGCACCGAGCAACTGGATGGGCAGCCAGCGACGCACGGGACGACGGGTCGCAAGCACCACCAGGATGACGACGGCCAGTGCGTAAACGATGATCGGGAATGGCCCAGTCTCGAGACGAAGGTCGAACAGTTGATGCGACATCGGGTCCCCTCACACGCACGCAACGATTGCGCAGATTAATTATGAGCACGTGACCGGGTGTGGAAACGGGCCTGACGGTCTAACTGTGAGACCCTTCAGGGAAGTCATGCGGTTAGCTGGTCGACTGCTGTGACCGCCGCCGACCACATCATGCTATTCCACCGCGAGGGCCGCGACCGGTACGACGCGGGTGGCCCGGCGCGATGGGGCGACGGATGCCACGAGCGTGAGTACCGCGGCCGCCCCCGCAAGCAACGCGAGAAGTACCACCGGGATCGAAGGGAGCACGAGGCCGGGTGAGCCGGTTATCGATCCGAGCAGTGACTGGGCACCGGCCCACCCGTAGAAGGTACCGAGTACGAGCCCGACGAGCGTGGCTGCGACCGTCAATTGGGCGCTTTCGGCGAGGATCATGGCACGAACCTGCCGAGCGGTGAAGCCGAGCGCCCGCAGAAGGCCGAGCTCCTGCGTGCGTTGCAAGACGCTCAACGAGAGGTTATTCACCATGCCGACGGCGGCGATGAGGGCGCTGAACCCCATGAGCACTGAGAACACGACCACCGTGACCCCCAGAATCTGGTCAACCCCCTGGTACGCCTCGGGCTGGGTCTTCTGGGCTTCCCGGATGATCACCTGGTAGGTCTCGACGCAGACCGCGAACATGGTGACAAGGGTGATGCCGATGACCAGTCCAATCGTGGTGCGTGAACTGCGCTCGGGATAGCGCACCGCGTTCTCCGCGGCGAGCCGTGCCGGGGCGCTGCGTCCGAACATCCGCCCGGTGAGTCTCAGCGCAACCGGCATCACCAGTTGCGACCCGAGCACGACCCCGGTGAACGAAAACACTCCGCCGACCACGCCGACCAGCACTCCGACGGGGTTCACCAAGCCGATGATCATGCCGAGCACGAGCAACCCGCCGCCGAACGCGAAGAACAGGATCGGGACGATGCTGCGCCCGCTGCCCCCTGTCACCTCCTCGAGGGACTTCTCGATCGCTCCCCCGGTCGCCTGCATCGGGGACACGCTGAGCACCGGGCGCGAGCCGGCCCATGACGCCAGCCAGGTCGTCAGCACTACCGCGACGATCGGCAACGCGATCACCGGCCCGACGTAGCTGTAGAGACGCGACGGTACCAGACCGGTCACGACGGAAACAGCAACGAGACCGACTGTGACAGCGGTGCCGATGACGGCACCGAACAGGGATCCGACCACCCCAACGGCCAGGCCCTCCCGGGTAACCGCCCGCCGCTGGGCCGCGGCGCTCGAGCCGATAAGACGATAGAGCGCGATCGTGCGGGTACGGCCGGCGATGATCGTGGCAAAGGTATTGGCCGTGACGATCGCCCCCGCATACACCGCAATCACGATGAAGACCGATGCCACGATCTCCAGGAATAGGGCAACGATGTCGCTGGAACCCGTGACGCGGTCTGCGGTGATCACCTGGGCGAGCACACCCGTCGTCTCAAGCAGACAGACTCCGAACGCCGCGCTGAGGGTGGCCACGAGAATGCTCGGAATGTGCTCGGCAAGCGGGCGCCTCATGCGGCCTTCTCCATCGAGAGCATGAGGCGGGAGATTTCTTCGGCCGAGGATCGGGCGCGATCATCGACGACACGGCCATCGGCGATAAACAGGATGCGATCGGCATAGCTCGCCGCGATCGGGTCATGGGTGACCATCGCGATGCTCTGCCCATATTCGGTCGTCGCCGCCGCGAGCAGGCAGAGTACCTCGCGCCCGGTGCGGGAGTCGAGGTTGCCCGTTGGCTCATCGGCGAAGACGAGGTCGGGTCGGGTGCCAAGCGCACGAGCAATGGCTACGCGCTGCTGCTGGCCCCCCGAAAGCTCGTGCGGACGGTGCTTCAGGCGGTCACCGAGGCCAAGCGAGTCGATCAATGTGTCGATCCAGGCCGACTCGTCACGGGTGGGCCGACGTCCGTCGAGTTCAAACGGCAGCAGGATGTTTTCCCTCACCTCGAGCGTCGGCACGAGGGTGAAGGACTGGAATACGAAACCGACCCGCCGCCGTCTCACAATGGTGAGGTCGGCATCCGGCAGATTGGTAATCTCGGTGTTTCCGAGCCACGCCGTGCCTGACGTGGCCGTGTCGAGTCCGGCCATGATGTGCATGAGCGTGGATTTACCCGATCCACTCGGACCCATGATGGCGGTGAATTCGCCAGAGCGGATGCCGATGGAGACATCGTCGAGCGCACTGACCGTGTTGGAGGCCGATCCGTAGGACTTGGTGAGGTGGGAGACCCGGGCGACGAGTCCGGTTTCCGAAGGGGTGAACAACATACTTCGACGCTAGTTTCGCGATTCGACGCGGGCATCGGGCGCAGGTCTCGACCGTGGTACATCGAGCGGATGATCTCGCCTGCCGCGCAGTTAGGTGTTCAACCCGTTCTCAAAGGCGAAGACCACGAGCTGCACCCGGTCGCGCAGACTAAGTTTGCTAAGGATACGGCTGATGTGAGTCTTCACTGTCGCCTCACTCAGGTACTCCCCCGACGCGATCTCGGCATTGCTGAGTCCCCGTGCGGCGAGTTGGAAGATGTCGCGTTCGCGCGCGGTCAGCTGTTGGAAGGCGGCCGGGGCCACCGGGCGAGCACCCGCAGGCGTGAAGTGCTCGAACAGCTCCCGAGTGGCGGATGCCGCGATCACGGCATTTCCCGCGTGCACCGTTCGGATCGCTGCGAGCAGAAACTCGGGGTCGGCGTCCTTCAGCACGAATCCGCTCGCTCCCCCACGGATCGCGCGGGTCGCCGCTTCATCGAGATCGAAGGTGGTGAGCACGATGATGCGGGGAGGACTGCCGCCGAGTGCATCTGCTCGCTTGAGCACCTCAACGGTGGCGGCGATGCCGTCCATCACCGGCATCCGGATGTCCATCAGGATCACATCGGGGCGGGCTTCGGCGGCCATCGCCACGGCCTCAATGCCGTTGCCGGCCTCTCCCACGACCTCGAGATCGGCCTGGGAATTGACAAGCATGCGCACGCCGGCACGGAAGAGGGACTGGTCGTCGACGAGCCCGACACGGATGACGCTCACAACGCGACCGTCTCGAGACTCAGGGGAATCATTGCCGTGACGATCCACCGCCCTGCGTCGGCCCCCGCGGAGAAGGTGCCGCCGACCAGCACTGTCCGCTCTCGCATTCCTGCGAGGCCGTGGCCGCCCAGGTGGGCATCTTCCGCGCTGAGCGGATCGCTGATCGCACTCGAAATGACGAGGTGGAGAGCATCGACCTTCCACGCGAAGATGAGCCGCACCTCCTGCTCGGTATCGCCATGACGCAGGGCATTCGTGAGAGCCTCCTGGGTGATCCGATAGACCGCGAGCTGCTGAGCGGTGCCGAGCGGTCGATCTTCGCCGAGGATTTCCCGGCTCACCACGAGACCGGAGCTGCGAAGCTGATCGACCAAAGCGTCGAGGTCGGCGAGCATCGGTTGCGGAGTCTCACCCTGGGTGTGCCGCAGCTGCCCAAGAAGGATGCGCACGTCACCGAGCGCTTCCCTGGCGGTCGTCGAGATGGTCGTGAGTGCCACATCCACCGCGTCCGGATCGGATTGCCGGGCGTATCGCGCCCCATCCGCCTGCGCGATCACCACCGCGAGCGAGTGCGCGACAACATCGTGCATGTCCCTGGCGATACGGTTGCGCTCCTGCTCGACGATGACATCCCGTTCGGCGACAACCTGGGCCTCGCGACTCTGCCGGGATCGGCGCACCGCCCGGGCAAGGAGACCAAGGGTCCATGAAAGCCCGAGGGTGGCGAGGCAGCCGAAGAGAAGAAGCACCCCGCTCGACAGCATCGACGGCAGGTTGGACAGGTTGACACCGAGAGGATTGCGTCCCCCGTTGAAGAACACAAGGTACAACGTTGCGATAAACGAGCCGAGGATCGCGGACGCGAGTCCTACCCAGCGCAGGACAGGACCTCCATAGGAGGCAGTGGCGAAGAGGATCGCCAGCACAGCCAGGTCGAATGGCTGCGGCGCTTCGAGCGCGGAGGCTATTTGCAGGATGGCACCGAGCCAGGCTCCACCGAGC
>JAYTTG010000154.1:0-2131 GCA_043745175.1 Microbacteriaceae bacterium | reverse complement strand
GGGTGTCATTCACGCTCGTGAGCTTAGCCAGCCGACATGCGATCTCCTCCCCGCTACGGAAGGGGCTGTCGCAACCGATCGAGGCGCGAGCGCCAGGTTGCGAGACGGCCAGGCAGCTCGGCCGTAGCCGGTCCATCGACCCATGCGGTGACGATGCGGATGCCGTGCAGGGCGCTGAGAGCCCAGATCTCGCAGCTCTCGAGCTCGGCCGGCTCAACCGATTCGTAGTGGACCTCGATCCCGAGAGCGGTCGCGAGGGCGATCACCGACCGGGCTGTCACGCTGGGCACCCGGTCCAGGTCGAGCGAGGGCGCGAAGAGCGCGTCGCCCCGCCACCAGAGGAGACCGCTATAGGCTCCCTCGACGACGAATCCGTCGGGGGAGATGATCACGGCCTCGTCGGCTCCGACCGCCTTCGCCTCCGTGCGGATGCGCAATAACGCCGCCATATCAGGTCCTTTAGTGCGGGGTGATGTCCTCGGATCGGCGCCGTTGTGGCTTGCGAGTCGCACCGATCGCGAGAGTGCCGGTGCGCTGCGTAGGCGGAACACCGCGAAAGCAGCGCCGCCTCTCAACTGCACTTCGAGCCGGGGGAACCAATCGCCGGTGTGGGGGATTGCGGCGATCGACGCGCTCCAGAACTGGTCCAGGTCGTCGATGAGCGCGCCCGCGGCATCGAAGAAGCGCTGGCGATGAAGGTCGAGTGCGAGCGTGGAACCATCGGTAACCAGCCAGGAGTCTGCTGCGGCAATTCCCGCGTCGGTCAGGTCGCAGTGGTCGAGCAGGTGCAATTCACCCTCATGCCAACGGTTGATCGACGACTCGCTCATAGAGTTAGGGTATGCGCCACCCGGTCTACGAATCTCCGCTGCCCGGTTGGATCGACCCGGTGCGGCTCGCGGGCGTGCTGTTCGCGGGAGCGAGCGATGCCGTCTGGCTGGACTCCGGGATGCATGCCGCGTACGGCATGAGCTACCTTGGCTTCGGATCGAGGACACTCACCGCGTCGGTGGCCGATCACTCGGTCCTTGTCGACGGTCAGAGCCGACCGGGGCAGGTGTGGGATTTCCTTGGCGAGGATATGGTCCGAGTAAACCCGGCCACAGGCTCCGGCTTCACGCTCGGCTGGGTGGGGTGGCTGGGATACGAGCTGCACGCGCAGACCATGGGGGTGACATCCGCCCATCGCTCTCGATTTGCGGATGCCTCGCTCCTCTTCGTCGACCTCGCCATCGTGTTCGATCACGCGGCGGGGACCGTGGCTGTGATCGGCCTTGATGCCGCTGCAGTCGAAGAGTTGCACGCCCGAGTGGTCGGGCGGGATGATTCGCCGTCGGCGACTGTTCATGCTGATAGTCCCCCGAAGGCGGAGGCGGTTTGGGCGGAGACCGACGAGAACTATCTCCGGATGATCGCTGAGTGCCAGGCCGCCATCGCCGCGGGTGACGCATACCAGCTCTGCCTCACCACCGAGGTGCGGGTGGCCGTGACACCCGATCCGTTCGAGACCTATCTCACTCTGAGGTCAGCGAGTCCGAGCCATCACGGGGCCTTCTTCCGGGCAGGGGACACCGCGCTTCTGAGCGCATCTCCCGAAGTGTTTCTCACGGTCGCGCCCGACGGCACGATCGAGTCGCAGCCGATCAAGGGCACGCGACGACGCGGTGACACCGAGGAGGCGGATCTCGCCCTCGCGGCCGAACTGCTCGGAAGCGACAAGGAACGCGCGGAGAACCTGATGATCGTAGACCTGATGCGCAATGACATCGGCCGGGTGAGCGAGGTCGGTTCAGTGACCGTTCCGCGTTTACTGGTGGTGGAAACCTATGCTCACGTGCATCAGCTCGTCAGCACTGTGCGCGGTCGTCTCGCCGCGGGACTGACGGGCGTGGATGCCGTGCGCGCCTGCTTTCCGGCCGGTTCGATGACCGGGGCTCCGAAGCACAGCGCGGTCACTATCCTCGATCGGCTGGAAAACCGTGCCCGCGGGGTGTACGCCGGAGCGTTCGGGTACTTCGGTCTGGACGGACGTATCGAACTGTCGATGGTGATCCGCAGCATCCTGCTGGATGCCGATGGCGCGTCGATCGGAACCGGTGGCGGCATCACCGCGCTCTCGGTGCCCGCGGAG
>JAYTTG010000153.1:0-2136 GCA_043745175.1 Microbacteriaceae bacterium | reverse complement strand
AGGTCGCCGTTGTCCCGCACCACGTTCGTCACCCGGTTGGCCCACTGTGTCTTCGGCTGGGCCGCGCGCTCGGCCCGGGCCGCTCGGGCGAGAGCCGTTGCCCCCGGTCCGCTGGACGATCCGTAGCCGGTACCAAGGGCCGGAGCATCCTCCGCTCCGAATCCGCCGCGGCGGGCGTTGAGCGCGCGCGGTTGGGTTCCCCCTCGTGAGGTGGCCATTCCGGGCGACTGCCGCCAGTCGATGAGCTCCGGCGGGATCTCCTGCAGGTAACGCGACGGCATCGCCACCGAGACCTCCCCGAACTGCGCCCGGGTCATTGCCAGCGAGAGATAGAGCTTGCGGCGCGCGCGGGTGATTCCGACGTAGAAGAGACGGCGTTCCTCAGCGGGTCCGCCCGGCTCGTTGGCCGACATCCGATGCGGAAGCAGGTCTTCCTCGATGCCGGTCAAGAATACGGCTTCGTATTCCAGGCCCTTCGCGGTGTGCAGTGTCATCAATGAGACGGTGCCGCTCGAGTCGTCGATGTCGTCGGCCGCGGCGACCAGCGAAGTCTCGGTGAGGAAGTCGAGCAGGGTGCCATCCGGATTGTTCTTATTGAACTCCTTGGTCACCGCCACGAGCTCCTCGATGTTCTCGGCGCGGGCCTCATCTTGCGGGTCGCGGGATGCCCGCAGCACCTCCACGAGTCCGGTCTTGGTGATGAGGGCGGTGAGGATGTCGGCGACCGTGGCCGTGTCCGAAGTGAGCGCGACCTCGTCGAGAATCGCGCCGAGACCCAGAATGGCGCCGGTGATCTTGGGGCCGAAACTCATTTCATCCGCGTGCCGAAGCGATTCGCGCAGGGTGATCCCGTGCGTCTCGGCGTAGCGCTGCAGGGTGGCCTCGGTGACGCCGCCGATGCCGCGCTTCGGGGTGTTCAGGATGCGGCGCAACGCCATCGGATCCGCCGGGTTCGCAATAGCGATGAGGTATCCGAAGGCATCCTTGATCTCGGCACGCTCGTAGAACTTCGTGCCGCCGAGCACTCGATAGGGCAGGGCTGAGCGAATGAAGATCTCTTCCAGTGCCCTCGTCTGGGCGTTCGTGCGGTAAAAAACAGCGATGTCGCGATACTCGATGTTGCCGGTGGAGTGCAGCTCGGTGATCTCGTCCGCGATGAACTGGGCCTCATCGTGCTGGCTGTAGCCGGTGAAGCCAACGATCTTGTCGCCATCGCCCACAGTGGTGAAGAGCTTCTTCTCTTTGCGATCGAAGTTGTTCGAGATCACGGCATTGGCCGCGCTCAGAATGTTCTGCGTCGACCGGTAATTCTGCTCGAGCAGCACGACCTTGGAGCTCGGGAAGTCGCGCTCGAACTCGACGATGTTGCGGATGTCCGCACCGCGAAACGCATAGATGGACTGGTCTGAATCGCCGACAACCGTCAGCGATGCGGGCTCGAGGTGCTTTGTCGGATTGTTGAGAAGAGAGCCGTCAAACCCCGTCGCCCCGCCCAGAAGGTCGGTACGCGGCGGCTGGGTCAGCTCGCGGATCAGTGAGTACTGGGCATGGTTCGTGTCCTGGTACTCGTCGACCAGGATGTGCCGGAAGCGCCTCTGGTAGAGCGCCGCGACTTGCGGGAAGGCCCGGAACAGGTAGACCGTCTGGCCGATGAGGTCGTCGAAGTCGAAGGCATTGGCGCTCTGGAGGCTGCGGGTGTACTCGCGGAAGATGTCGAGGAAGACCCTCTCTTGCGGATCGTTGAAGTTCGCTCCGCGCGCGTGCGACTCGACGTCGTTCAGCTCGTTCTTGAGCTTGGAGATCTTGCCGGCGACGCTCGAAACGGTGAAGCCGAAGGTGTCAGCATCCAGGTCCTTGATGATCCGTTTGATCAGCGCGCGGGAGTCTGCCGAGTCATAAATTGTGAAGTTCTTGCCGAAGCCGAAGTGCTCGGCCTCCCGGCGAAGGATGCGCACGCAGGCGGAGTGGAAGGTCGAGATCCACATTCCCTGGGCTGCCTGCCCGAGGATGGCCTCGACCCGCTCGCGCATCTCGGCTGCTGCCTTGTTGGTGAAGGTGATGGCGAGGATCTGCGACGGCCAGGCATCCTGCGACTCAATGAGGCTCGCCACGCGCCGGGTGAGCACGCTCGTCTTG
>JAYTTG010000152.1:0-2137 GCA_043745175.1 Microbacteriaceae bacterium | reverse complement strand
TCTCGACCGAGCAGAACGGCGGCGTCGGGGCTGAGGAGGCGATGATCTCCGGCCAGGTCAACTTCTCGGGCGCGTGGTACATCCACGCCGCCGACTTTCAGACCAAGGGCAAGAACGTCATCAACCTGGTGCAGCTCTCGGGCGCTCCGGGCGAGCGGCTGATGTGCAGCCCGGCGGCCAAAGTCAAGACGGCCTCCGATCTGAAAGGGAAGAAAGTGGGTGTCACCGACCTCGGATCCGGCACCGACCAGTTGTCCCAGTTCGTCGCCTCCAAGGGCGCAGTCGCCAAGACCGACTACACCACAGTCGCCGTCCACGCCGGTGCTACGGCAATCGCCGCCGTCCAACGGGGTGAGGCCGACTGCGTGATGACGACCCAGCCGACCGTGGCCACCCTCGAGTCGCGAGGTCTGGCCACCTCGGCGATCGACCTCGCGACCACCGCGGGTGCGCAGAAAAACCTCGGCGGTTCCTGGCCAGCTGCGGGTCTGCTCGCGCAGGCAGATTGGGTGAAACAGAACCAGGGAATTGTGCAGAGTGTCGTCACCGCCCTCGTCGCGACCATGAACTGGATCCACACCCATACCGCACAGGATGTCGCGGACGCATTGCCGATGGACTTCGTGCAGAACAGCACGATCAGCAAGGCCCAGTACGTCGCGGCCCTGAAGGCTGACTACGGGCAGTTCCTGCCGGACGGCCTGATGCCGGCCGGCGGTCCGAAGACGATCTTTCAGATGGAGAAAGCCAACGGTATTGATGTCAGTAAGGTGACATATGCGTCGACCTTCACCCAGAGGTACGCGCAGGCCGCACTCAAGCAGCTCGGGATCACCTCAACGACAAAGGCTGCCGACACGACAACCGGCTGATTGTGTTCCACTCGAGGACCCGGTAGAGGCTCCTCGAGTGGAAGTGCGGGAGGACGACCTGAAAGAGAAGACAACCGATTTTTGATTTGATCTTCATCGCCGATCCCTCATCAAACGCACGCTCAATACGGCAGAAGACATAACGTGTCATTGCTTCTGTTGAGCCTACGAGCTTGGCCATTTCGTTCCTCACTGCGGCCGATAGATTTGTCGCAGAATCCCTCACCCGGCGTGAAAATGTCGTCCTGAATTGTTCAGCGTGATCTTTTCCTCCCTTCTTGGCGCCTTGTCGCGGATGCCGCCCATTGCGTTCCCCCCGACATCGCCCTGGTCGATGGTCTCAAGCGCACCGAGCTGATGATCGAACATGGCATTGTTAAGCAGGCTGCTCGTCACATTGAGATCGTGAAAATCAATGAGGATTTCTTCAGCGAAGACTAATTTCTTGCGTGCCGGGCGTCTCCTCCTCCACAGGCTCATTTGTGCGAGTGTGCCTGTGGATAAATACTGCTCCTGACCAGGGCTTGCTTGTGGGGAACAAATGTCGGTGGCTGCTGATTGAGTGTGTTCATGGCGCACCTCCTGTTGGATCCGGCAGATGCAGACACTCGCGTCGAATTCGGCATGGTCGAAGCCGAGTTCGCGCAGCGCACCCAGTGGCGGGCGTCGGCCGAGGTGTTCCGCGCGATCGATGCCACCTTGCGGGAGGCCGGCGAGCATCCCGAGGTGTTCATCGAGGCCGCGATGCTGCGCGGGGATGCCGTCGAGTTCACCGAGCGCGCGGCCGCGGCTGATCTCGCGGCGCGCCTTAGCCTCGCGGAGTCCACAGTTCGTTCGTACGGCACGGTCGCGCGAACCCTGCGCGAGCGGCTACCGCTGTTGTGGGCCTGGTTTGCCGAGGGAGACCTTTCCACCCAGAACGCCCGGGAAACGGCATCCATAGTCAGCGAGATGCCCGCAGATTTGTGGGCCGAGTTCGAGACCAGGATCATGGGTGCCATCACTCTTGCCCCGTCCAGATTCCGGGCAACGGCTCGGGCCGTCCGCGAGAAACTCCAGGCGCAGACTCTCACCGAACGCCATGAGGCGGCAAACGCGCACCGTGGGGTGTGGGCCGAACTGGATCGTGACGGCATGGGGTGGCTGCATGCACACCTGTCTGCAGAGAAGCTTGCGATGGTGGGAGCCGCCCTCGATGGCATCGCATTCGGGTTGTCCACCGAATCCGACGAACAGCGCACGATGGCCCAGCTGCGCGCCGACGT
>JAYTTG010000151.1:0-2138 GCA_043745175.1 Microbacteriaceae bacterium | reverse complement strand
CGTGGTATGACACAGTCAATTGGCATGACTCCGTCTATTCCTCGTCAGCCATCGCGACGCGAATCGGCTCGATAAAGACGCTGTGGCTGGTCGAGTATCGACTGCCTGGAACAGCGGCCGATACCTATGACCGATCGATCCTTTCGTCGTTGGGGTTCGTCGTCGTTGCCGAGTACCCCCAGCACAGCAGTGTGGTGCTGGAGCTCACGCGTTGGTGATCGCCCCGACTGCCCGATAGAACTCGGTGAGCGAGACTTCGTCGCGTGCGGCCCAGTCGAGTGAGGATGCGCCGAGCTTGCCTCCGAGAAAATCGACCATGCCGTCAGCGACGGCTCGATCATCCGCTGCGACTTCGAGCACGCCGCTCAACGACCCCCTGCCGTCGTCTCCGCCGGAAACGGTGACAATCGGGAGCCCGAGAACGCGAGCCTCCAGGACCACCTGAGGATCTCGTGTGTGCCCGGTGAAGACGAAGCAGTGCGAGTGGCGGAGAAGCGCGAAGGGATTTGCGCGATAGCCGGCAAGCCAGACGGCCCCGGAAAGCCCGAGAGCGACGACCTCCGACACCAGGCTCGCGGCCAGGGGACCATTGCCGATCACCAGAAGTCGCGTCTCCGGGGCTACGGCGTGCACGAGCGCGAATGCACGGAGAAGTCGGAACGGGTTGTTCTCGACCGACAGGCGACCGAGGGAGGCGAAGATCCTGACCTCTCCCGCAGAGCCGGTTTCGGCCAGCCAGGCCGGTGTCGGCGAGTCCGACAGCGTCGAGACCAACTCTGGCGAGACCAACACCGGCGAGACGCCATCGCCGAATTGGATGGGCAGTACGGCATCCGCCAAAATCCGCCCGCCTCCGATGAGGGAGGCCGCCGAAGACAACCTCTGTGAGCTCCCACGCACCGCCGGCGAGTGCGAGACCAGGTGATCGTAGGCGTCATACAGGGGGCGGATCTTCGCGAGCTCGTCCGCGCGGTAGGCCAGGTCACTGCGCAGCCAGATCGAGCGTTCGGAACCGGGGCTCCGCAGCATCAAAGACGCCCAGAACGAGCTGGTACCAGCGAAATCCAGTGCGAAGTCGAAGGTGGTCAGGCCGAAGCATCGATCCCATTCATCCCTCCAGAGTCCCGTCTCCGCAGCCGAGCGCGCCACCGATCCCTGGCCAGCGAATCGCGTGGAGCGTAGTCGGGCAAGCGACAGTTTCGAACCGTTCATCCCACCGACCCTGGCGAACTGGCGCACCCGCGGATTCAGTAGTCGCTGCTGGTCCCGCACCGATCGCGCACGCGTCGGCGGGAAGACGATCGAGACATCGAATCGACTGTGGTCGATGCGGTCGAGGAGCGCGATCAGTGCGGAAGTGACTGCGTTTGGTCTCATGCTGCCGGCGTGGATTAGCATCGTGCGGCGCCCGTCGTGGGCGATCGGCGTGACCGCATAGCCGGCGGTGTTTCCGCGAAACACGATGTCGACGATCCTTTGCGTGGCGCGGCCGTCGTCCCGCGCGACAAACTTCGCCTGCATCGCCCGGTAATTCGCGGCGACGTGGCCGTCGACGCCCGCTCGATCAAATTCATTCACCGCCTCAGCGAGCTTCTGCACCGTGTCGACCACCGGGCCCGGCCATTCGGCCGGCGCAATGTACAGGCCCCGATACCCGGCATAGTCCGCGAGGTCCGGAGTGAGGAAGAAGATGGGGCGGCCGGTTGCGAGGAAATCGAAGAAGATACTCGAATAGTCGGTGACCAGCACATCGGTGATACCGAGGATGACATTCGAGGGGATCTCATTCGGGATTAACCGCCCCGCCAGACCGGGAATATTCGAGACGAAGCGATGGACCACCTGGTGCGTCTTCAACAGCACCACGTACTTCGTCGTATCGATCAGGGATTCGAGGAGCTCGACCCGGGCGACCAGCTCGCTGATGTCGTCCTCCGGGAGGGAGAACGAGGTTCCCTTCCACGTTGGCGCATAAAGAATGATCTGCCTGTCACCGATTGCGACACCCCCGTTCATAAGTCTCGCGCGGGTAGCAGCGACGCCCGTCGCATCCAGCAACTGGCGGTCGACTCGCGGATAGCCCTCTTCAATGACCCGGCCCCGGTAGATCTGGCCTAACAGGTGGGCCTTCTCATACA
>JAYTTG010000150.1:0-2142 GCA_043745175.1 Microbacteriaceae bacterium | reverse complement strand
AGTGTTCGGCACGGGGCCAGGCGAGGGGGCTTCGGGACTGTCTCCGCCGAAGGGTGCGCGAGCGGATGTTGACACCCGCGCCGCACTCGGCGAGTCGGTACCGTAACCTCAGGGTGAATCATCCGCCTCGCCTCTTGCGCTGCGTTTACCTTCATACGCCAGAATGAGGCTCATGTCCAAGAAAATCGAAGCTTCGTTGAAGGATCTGATCAAAGCCTTGCGCGCCCACGCGGACGTCGTGGGGAGCAGCCGCGTGTCCCTGAAGAAGTCCCAGCGCGCTTCGGCAAAATTGCAGTCGGCGGCATCCGCCTACGCGGCCGCCGTGCACGCTCAGACAGGGCTGGACAGCCCGTTCAACGACGTTGTGAGCCCCGGGCTGGAGAACGTGACGCTCAACTCCTTGGTTGCCGAGCGCGACTCGCTGGCCAGCCAGTCGAAAAAGGAGACGCCCGAAGCCTCCTCCACCGCGCTGTAGCCGCTGCTGCGATCCTAGAAGATGTCCGGGCTGGGCGTGGTGGTGTGGCGGATGGCGACGTCCGCGTGCCGATCGAAGCGGTAGCCGACGCCACGCACAGTGCGCACGATGTCCTCGTACGATCCGAGTTTCGACCGCAGTCGGCGTACGTGCACATCGATGGTGCGCTCGTTGGGGGCGTCGTCGTCTCCTGCCGACCAGAGCGACGAGATGAGCTCGGCGCGATCGATGGTGCGACCCTCACGAAGCACGAGATATTGCAGAAGCTCGAATTCCTTGTAAGTCAGAGGGGCGGTCACGTCGTTGAGCACGACCCGTTTGCGCGAAAGGTCGACCACCACTCCCCGGCGGGGCTTCTTCTCCTGCTCGGGCTGATGGCGGTGCTTGGCCAGGGCCGACGGGTCCTGCAACGCGAGCCGCACGACTTCGACGTCCCGCCCGCCCGCGCCCTGCGGAGCCAGCGCGACGGCGGCGTAGGTCTCAGAGGCAGGCACGAGTTCAGCTGCGAGTGCGCGCAATGCTTCGACGATGTGGGCGAGGTCGGTACCGGCTTCCGCGGCCTTCAGCTCGTCGACGCCAACGTAGAGCACGAAGCCGCGTGCCTCAGTGCCTCCAGGAACCGCGCGGATGCGCGACGGGTTTTCGGTGCCGGGAGTTGCCTGCTCGACGGGAACAAGGCGGCGCGCGGTGGACGGACGAACAAGGACGATTGTTGCAAGAGACATGTGGCGAGGATCCTTGAGAGGGGTGAAGGGCCTCTAATGATGAGGGTGTGATCCTTCGGGATGCTTCAGGCGATGCAGAACAGAATACCGCTCGTTATGAGGGGCGGACATCCGGGGATTCTTCACCCGTGAGGTGGGAATCCGACTCAGGAGTGGACGGTTAGGCACACATTCGACAACACATGACCACGCCAAAGCTTCCGGAGGCCACGGGGGCGAGCGGAGCGAGCGTGGGAACAGTCATCCCTCCACTATCCGGAAGGGCCACGCAAAAGTCAAGGCGGTGAGCAGGATCCGCCTCTAGACCAGCCCGTAAAGCCGATCCCCGGCGTCGCCGAGGCCGGGGACGATATATCCCAGCTCGTTGAGCTTTTCGTCCAGGGCGCCGAGCACGATAGTCACATCGCGGCCCTTCATCGCGGCCTCGACCGCGGCGAGACCCTCAGGCGCTGCGATGAGGCAGACCGCCGTGACATCCACTGCTCCGCGCGCGAGCAGGAAGTTGATCGCCGCAGTGAGCGAGCCCCCTGTGGCGAGCATCGGGTCGAGCACGAAGCACTGCCGGTTCGAGAGGTCGTCGGGCAGTCGCTCGGCGTAGGTGGTGGGCTGCAGGGTCTCCTCGTCGCGCACCATGCCCAGGAATCCGACCTCGGCGGTCGGGATCAGTTTGACCATGCCCTCCAGCATGCCGAGCCCGGCGCGCAGGATCGGCACCACGAGTGGCCGCGGCTGACTGATGGCGAGGCCCGTTGCGGTGGCCACCGGCGTCTCGACGGTCACCGTCGTAACCCGCACGTTGCGCGTCGCCTCGTAAGCGAGGAGGGTCATGAGCTCTTCGGCAAGGGCCCGGAAAGTGGGCGACGGCGTCCTCTTGTCACGCAGCACGGTGAGCTTGTGAGTGATGAGCGGGTGGTCGGCTACGTGGACTCGCATAGGCTCAAT
>JAYTTG010000149.1:0-2143 GCA_043745175.1 Microbacteriaceae bacterium | reverse complement strand
GCTCAGGGCTCTACGGCCCTGCGTTCGCAACAAAAGGAGCACCCCCAGATGGACTGGCGCGACAAAGCCGCATGCCTCACGGCCGACCCCGAACTCTTTTTTCCCGTGGGGAACACTGGTCCGGCTGTCGACCAGATCGATAAAGCCAAGGCTGTGTGTGCTCGGTGCAGCGTTACCGAGATGTGCCTCCAGTACGCGCTTGAGACCAGCCAGGATTCGGGTGTTTGGGGTGGCCTCAGCGAAGACGAGCGTCGTGCCCTCAAGCGTCGCGCTGCCCGCGCCCGCCGCGCTTCCTAGCTCTCGACTCGCTTGACCCCCACGTGGGGCCCGCGCAGCGAACCGGCTCGATTATCGGCAAGCTATTTGGTGAGCCAGGCCAGCGGCATCTCGATGGTCACCTCGGTGCCGCTGCCGACCATGGTGTGCCAGTCAATCGTGCCACCCAACTCGCCCTGAATGAGGGTGCGCACAATCTGGGTGCCGAGCCCTGAGCCGACCTTGCCCTCTGGTAAACCGCCGCCGTTGTCGCGAACCTGCACGGTCAGGGTCTCCTCTGACCGCTCCGCGATTATCTCCACGTTACCTTCGCGACCGGCGAGGCCGTGCTCCACTGCATTGGTCACAAGTTCGGTAAGCGCGAGGGACAGCGGCGTCGCATACTCGCTCGGGAGTGCTCCAAAACTGCCGGTGAAAGTGGGATGCGCCTTGGTGTTGTGCGTGGATGCTATCTCGGCGATGAGCTTCAGCACCCGGTCGAACACCACGTCGAAGTCGACATTCTGGGTGAGGCCCTCACTCAAGGTGTCGTGAACGACCGCGATGGCCGCGACGCGACGCATCGCCTGGTTGAGCGAATCGCGGGCCTCGTCGGAATGCGATCGTCGTGCCTGGATCCGCAGCAACGACGCCACGGTCTGTAGGTTGTTCTTCACCCGATGATGGATTTCGCGGATAGTCGCGTCTTTGGTAATGAGTTCGCGCTCCTGGTGACGCAGTTCCGTGACATCCCGGCACAGCACGATTGCGCCGACCCGCTCACCCCGGTCCCGGATCGGGATGGCGCGCAGTGACACCGTGACCCCCTTGGCCTCGATATCGGTGCGCCAGGGGGCCCGGCCCGTGACCACGAGCGGCAGCGACTCGTCGACCACGAGCTTGCCACTGAGCAGGGAGTTCGTGACCTCGGCGAGCGACTCGGCCTCGAGTTCACCGGCGAAGCCCATGCGGTTGAAGGCGGAGAGTCCATTCGGGCTGGCAAAGGTGACGATGCCGTCGACATCCAATCGCAGGAGTCCGTCGGATGCCCGAGGGGCGCCACGCCGCGGCCCCGTCGGGGCACCGAGGTCGGGAAAATCTCCGGCACAGATCATTGCGAACAGGTCGTTGGCGCACTCGTTGAAAGTGAGTTCCTGACGGCTCGGAGTTCGTGCCTCGCTCAGGTTGGTATGGCGAGTGATCACGGCGATGGGATGCTCCGTGGTCTGAGCTCCCGCCACCGAAAGCCGTCGGAGCACCGGCACCGCCCGCACTCGGGTGGGAGTCTCCTCGTACCAGTCGGGTGCGGCGGAATCCACGATCTGCGCGCAGCGGAATGCCTCGGTCACCTGGCCCTTCCACTCGGGCTTTATCACCTGGCCCACAAAGTCGCGATAAAAGAGCGTCGCCGAGCTCGACGGTCGTGCGAGGGCGACCGCAACGAAGTCATCGTCGTGAGTCGGAACCCACAGCACAATGTCGGCGAATGCGAGGTCGGCGAGGAGTTGCCAGTCACCGACGAGGAGATGCAGCCATTCGACGTCGGCGTCGTTGGAACGACCCTGGGAGAGAACGAGGTCTGAGAGCGTCGACACGAGACCAAGTTTAGGCGCGCTGGCGAGGTGGCCGGTTTCAGCCCGTGTCAGCCGATGACGCGCACGGTGAGGCCGGAGTCAGGTCCCCAGCGAAACGCCAGACGGGATGCCGCGGTCACACCCGCCGCGGCATCGGTCATCCCGTAGTTCAGGTGATAGTTCACCGGCGCAATGGAGAGCCCGGAGCGAGCGAAGGAGCGCACCGTCGCGCAGACTGTGACATCGTGATCGTCGGCAGCGGTGCTGAACATGCACACCTCGTTGGGAGAATTGCGATAGGCAAAGACTCGAAC
>JAYTTG010000148.1:0-7847 GCA_043745175.1 Microbacteriaceae bacterium | reverse complement strand
AGCTGGGATACTCGGCTAGGCCGAACACCTCGCTCAGCTCGGACTCGAACCAATAGCGCACGGGAGTACCGAGGAAGTCGTTCCAGCGTTCAGCGAGCTGTCGCCAGATAGCGCGGCCCGAGGCAGCTCCTGTGCCGCCGAGCCCCAGTTCATCGAGCGGGATTCCCAGCGAGTGCAGCAGCCGAGTGACATAGTGATCTGGCGTGATGAGCAGGGCGGACGGGTCGGGGAACGGTTCGTTCGCCAGCAGCATCTCGGCATCCACATGTCCGTGTGGCGAGATGATCGGGGCATCCGCCACCTCTGCGTACAGGCGGCGAGCGATCCGACGTTCGCCCGGGTCGGCGGAAAACAACCGGTCGGGGTGGGGAGACAGGGCTGTCATGGTGAGGCTTCCTAAAGGATCGCTGACCGGGCCGGAGCCGGCCCGGTTGATGAGCGCACCGTGAGGTGGGTGGGGAGCGTTGCGGTCTGCCGCACGCTCGGGGCGATTGCCGGGTCGAGCCGCGCGAGCAGGATCGATACGGCTACCCGTCCGGCCTGTTCGATCGGGGCGGTGAGGGTGGTGAGCGGTGGGTTGCAGAAGTCCGCGCCGAAGATGTCGTCGCAGCCGACAATGCTCAGGTCTTCGGGCACGCGCACACCGCGCTCGCGCAGTCGCATCAGCATTCCGATCGCGAGCAGGTCGTTAAACGCGATGCAGGCGGTCGCACCCGAGTTGAGCACGGCATCCGCTGCGGCAGCCCCGGCGACTTTTTTGGGGGAGAACGGCCCCACCCTGCGGGCGACAACCCGATTGAGTTCCGCCGCGCGGGAGAGCGCGCGCCAGCGGCCCTCATTGGGCCAGGAGGTCTCGGGGCCGGAGACGTAGGCGATGTCGCGATGTCCCAGCGAGACCAGGTGTCCGAGGGCCTGCTCGATTCCGCTCGGAGTATCGATGAAGACGCTCGGTACCCCTCTGGTCTGGCGGTTGATGGCCACGAGTGGCATCTCGGCAGCGAGGGTGGCAAGACGTCGGTCGGTGAGACGGGAGGCGGCGAGGATGGCGCCGTCGAAGGAGCGGCGGAGCTTGTGCAGCATGCCGTCCTCTAACTCGTCCGACTCCTCGGTGTCCACGAGCAGCTGGGTGTATCCGGCCGCCTTCAGTTGCTGCTGTGTGCCACGGATAATATCGAAGTAGAACGGATTCGTGACGTCCGAGACCAGAACGGCAATGGTGCGCGTCCGCCCCGAAGTCAACGCCCGCGCCTGCGCGTTCGCATGATAGTTGAGCTCACGCGCCGCGAGCTCAATGCGCCCTCGAGTGATCGCGTTGACCCGAGTGGGGTTCGACAGCGCGCGGGACGCCGTGGACACGGCGACGCCACTCGCGGCCGCGACATCCGAAAGGGTGGCTGGCCGATCGCGGTTCGCGGACGTCGCGGGAGCCGGGCCAAAAGGGTCCATCGTGAGAGCAAACCACACTTTGGCAATTAGTGGCAAACGGTTGCCTTCTCATTGCCAGACTGCCTAGGGTTCCAGAAATGGCTGTGATCCCCACTGTCCACGTGCACCCATCACCTCACTCAAAGGAGAGTCCCGATGAAGTTCCGTCACGCGCTTGTCGGTATCGCTGGTAGTGCGATCCTCGGACTGGCGTTGCAGGGCTGCTCGGCCGGCACCACCCAGAAGGTCGATTCGGCCTCCGGCGCAGTGGAGGGAACAGGCAAGACGCTCAACGTCATGGTCGCCTCCAATGCTCTCTACCCGGCCGACCAGAAGCAGTGGTTCCAGGATGTCTCTGACCGCTTCGAGAAGGAGACAGGCGCGAAGGTGGCCTTCGAGACCTTTGCGTCGGCGAACGACGAATTGACCAAGATCCAGACCTCGGTCCTGTCCGGCCAAGGGCCCGATCTCTACACCCTTGGCACCACCTTCACGCCGACCGCCTACTCCACCGGCGCGTTCGTGCAGCTCACCGATTCCGACTGGGCCAAGGTCGGCGGTCGGGACAAATTCATCCCAGGTACCCTCGGCATCTCCGGTCCAGACAAGAAGCATGAGGTCGGTATTCCCTTTGCGAGTCGCCCCTTCGTGATGGCGTACAACAAGGAGCTGCTCGCCGCAGCGGGTATCGACAAGCCCGCGACGACGTGGGATGGACTCACCGCCCAGGCGAAGAAGCTGACGACCGGCGACAGCTACGGAATGGCACTCGCCTACGCCGACAGCTTCGACCCGTGGAAGTTCATCTGGGCCATGTCGATCCAGGCCGGCAATCCGATCCTCGACGGCAAGACGGCCAGGTTCGACGACGCGGCGACCCTCAAGGCCTACCAGACCTACTTCGGCTGGCTGACGAAAGACAAGGTCGTTGACCCGAGCGCCATCGGCTGGAAGAACCCGCAGGGTGTCGCCGCCTTCGCCGCCGGTAAAGCGGCGTTCCTGCCGATGCCTACCTCCACTTCGATGGTCACCCTCGACAAGTCGACTGTGGCGGGAAAATACGCTTTCGCACTGATGCCCACCACGCCTCCGGGTCAGAAGTCACTTCCCTCAGACGGCAAAGCAGCCGCAAGCATCCTCTCCGGAGACAACATGGTGATCGCCAAGTACTCACCCCATAAGGATCTCGCGCTCGCTCTCGCCAAGATGTTGACCAGTGCCTCGAGCCAGGAGGGCTACCAGAAGCTGTTCGGCGATCTTCCGACAAACGCGGTGGCGGCGAAGAAGGTCGAAGACGGCAATGAACTGCTCATCCCGGTGATCGACTCGGCCACCAAGTCCGTCGGTACCCCCTTCAGCGGCGCCTGGGGTGACACCCAACTCGCCCTCGTCAACCTGGTGGTCCAGTCGATCCCATCGCTGTCGAGCGGCTCGGTGGGCACCACTGAGTTGAAGTCCCGGCTCGCAACCGGCCAGACCGCGGTGCAGGCGTCTCTCGACAAGGCCAAGTGAAAGCGGTCGCCATGTCAACTGTTCGTCGCGGCCGCTCGCCAAGCGAGCGCAACCGGCCGTTCTGGATGCTGGCCCCCGGCGGCATCCTCATGGTGCTGGTCATCCTGATCCCGCTGGTGCTCGCACTGGTGATCTCGCTGCTTGACCTTGACCAGTACACGCTGCGCAGCTGGATCTCTGCGCCGTTTATCGGGCTGGGCAACTACCTCGAGGCGATCCGCAAATCGAGCCTGTTGCATTCCATCTGGATCAGCGTCTCGTTCGCCTTCATCGCTTCGCTGGTCACCCTGCCGATCGGTGTCGCTGCCGCTCTGGCGACCCAGAACAAGTTCCGCGGCCGCGGCTGTGTGCGCTCGATCTTCCTCATCCCATACGTGCTCCCCGCCTTCGTGGTCGGAACGGTGTGGCGCACGATGCTGCAGCCTGGCGGAGTCGTGGATGCGGGCCTGTCGAGTGTCGGCATCCACGCCGGCCTCTGGCTCAACGGTCCACAGAGCTATTGGGCACTCATCGTCGTGCAGATCTGGAGCTCCTGGCCGTTCTTCTACCTGCTTGTGCTCGCTGGCCTGCAGTCGGTGGACCACGAGGTGCACGAGGCCGCCGCGATCGACGGCGCCCTGTGGTGGACAAAGCTGCGCTTTGTGATCTTCCCGTACCTCACCGGGCCGGTGGCGCTGGCACTCGTAATCTCCTTCCTGCACAACGTTAACGGCTTCACCCTTCCCTTCGTACTCTTCGGCATTCCTGCGCCGCACGATGTGGAAGTGCTGCCAGTGCTCACCTACATCACAAGCTTCCAGAGCTTTCGCTTCGGACTCAGCGCCGCGATGACAGTCTGCTCCCTCGTGCTCATCGCCATTCCCCTATTCCTCTATCTCCGTGCCATACGCCTGGACACCGGCGAGGAAGGCAAGACTCCATGACCGTAATTCTCACCCGTCCGCCGAAGAGCCTCGGCACCTCCACCCGACGCAGCGACGACGTGACCAGACTGCTGCCGAAGCCCGTTCTGGTGGTGGTGACGACGATCCTGTTGCTCGTGGTTCTCGTGCCACTCGGGTACATCGTGCTCGCCTCGGTGAACTCTGATATCTCGGTCGCGAGCGGCGCCTTCTTCCCGGTCGAACTCAATCTCGACAACTACGTGAAGGTCTGGACAACCGTCGACCTGCGCAACGGCCTGATCAATAGCCTCATCGTCTGCGGATCGGTCGCCATCGTCTGCGCGCTGCTCGCCGTGGCATCCGCGTATGTGCTCGTGCGATTCTCATTCCGCGGACGTCTTACCGTTCTGCGCACACTCGTCGGGCTGCAGTCGGTCCCCGGAACGTTGATGCTTCTGCCCGTCTTCGTGCTTTTCGCGAGCATCGCCAGCGCCCTCGGCATCCAGATCATCGGCACTCGGCAGGCACTGTTCATCACCTACCTCACCTTCGCCCTTCCGTTCTCCACCTGGGTGATGGTGACCTACCTGCGCGGGCTGCCTCGTGAGCTCGAGGAGGCGGCGCGCATCGACGGAGCGTCGTCGTGGCGCATCCTCATCGGCATCATTGTGCCGCTCAGTTGGCCCGGCATCGTCGTCTCGGCGATCTTCGCGTTCCTTCTCGGGTGGAACGACGTGCTTTTCGCGTCGGTGATGACCAACCCAGAGACCCGCACGGCAGCGGTCGCGCTGCAGGTGTTCGGGGCTACCCAGGAGGGCGGAGCGATTCCGCTCTATGGGCAGATGATGGCGGCATCCCTCATCTGCGCGGCTCCCGTCGTCGTGCTGTACCTCGTTTTCCAGCGCTACCTCGTCGGTGGCCTGACCGCAGGAGGAGTCAAATGATCACCACCACACCCACCTGGACTCTCTCGGGGTTCGGCGATGAGATCGACACGGACCCCACTGTCCAGGTGGCGGTCCTGCAAGCCCTCGGCGCCAGGCACATCGAGGTGCGCAGCGCTTGGGGTGTCAACATCGTCGATCTCTCCCCGGAGCGGCTCGACGTGCTCGCTGCGGTTTTCGCGGATCGGGGGATGGCAGTCTCCGCGATCGCCTCCCCGATCGGCAAGGTCGACATCACCCTGCCGGTCGAGCACGAGGTCGCGAGGCTCCGCGTTGCGATCGCCGCCGCCCAGCGGCTCGACTCCCGTTATATTCGCCTGTTCTCCTTCTTCAGCGGTGAGGGGGTGACGCCCGAGAGCATTCGTGACGATGTGCTCCAGCGGATGCGCGCGCTCGCCGACCTCGCGGAGCGCGAGGGCGTGATCCTGCTTCACGAGAACGAAAAGGACGTCTACGGCGACACTCCCGAGCGGGTGCTCGACATCATCGAATCGGTGGGATCAGGTGCACTGCGGGTGGCCTGGGACAATGCCAACTACGTGCAGGTGGGCGTCACGCCGTTCACCGACGGCTACGCGATGCTGCGTCCTCATCTCGAATACCTGCAGGTGAAGGATGCGATCGCCGCGACCTCCGCGGTCGTACCGGCGGGCGAGGGCGATGGCCAGTTATTCGAAACCCTCGCCGCGCTGCGCGACGACGGCTACACGGGCTTCGCCTCCCTCGAACCGCACCTCGCGGACGTCACTGCGATGGGCGGATTCTCCGGCCCCGCAGCCTTCGGCCGCGCCGCGCGCGCCTTCCGTTTGCTCACCGACCAGTTGGGAATCCAGCTCGCATGAACTCCTCCGTCCTCACCGATGCCGCCCTGAACGTCGCGATTGTCGGCTGCGGCATCATCGGTGTCAACCACGCCCGCGCGATCACCCGGCATCCCAACCTCGCGATCGTCGCGCTCGTCGACTCGATCGCCGGGGCGGCGACGGGGCTCGCCAACGTTGTCGAGACCGGGCTCTCGGCCGCACGGCCAGCCGAGTTTGCCTCCCTCGGGGAGGCCTTCGCTGCGACCTCCATCGACCTCGTCGTGATCTGCACGCCGAGCGGACTCCACGTTGCGCTCGCCGAAGAGGCCCTCGCCGGCGGTGCTCATGTCGTGATCGAAAAGCCACTCGACGCCTCGCTTCCGCGCGCCCGACGCATCGCCGAACTCGCCACGGATGCTCGGAAGCACGGCCGCGTCGTCTCGGTAATCAGCCAACACCGGTTTGATCCGGCCTCGGTGGTCGTGGCGGCGGCCGCGCATGGCGGCGGCTTTGGTCGACTCACCAGCGCCGTGGCATCCGTCGCCTGGTGGCGCAGCCAGGAATACTATGACTCCGGCCAGTGGCGTGGCACCTGGGATCTCGACGGGGGAGGCGCCGTGATGAACCAGGGCGTTCACACCGTTGACCTGCTGGTCTGGTTCCTCGGTCGCCCGGTAGAGATCTTCGCGCACACCGCCCTGCTCGCCCACGAGCGGGTGGAGGTAGAGGATGTCGCGGTCGCGACCGTCCGCTTCGAATCTGGTGCGCTCGCTGTGATCCATGCCACGACCGCTGCCGCGCCCGGCCTGTCCGTGCGACTCCAGGTGCACGGCTCCACCGGATCTGCCGTTATCGACGACGATCAGCTCGAGTACTTCCACGCCGAAGGCGGCGCGGACGGCAACCAGGCGGCATCCGTCGTGGAGGCAGACCAGCTGCGCGGCGGCCGAAAGACCGCCGACGACTTCGCCGCCGCTCACCTGCGTCAATACATTGATGTAGTCGATGCCATCCACAACGGGCGCGAACCCGGCGTTCGAGTCGAGGACGCGCTCCTCTCCCTCGCCGTCGTGCGCGCGATCTACATCTCAGCCACGCTCGGCACCCCCATCACTCTCGATGCCGTGCTCGGCGGGGAGTTCGACCTTCTCACCGTCATCACGGGAGGTAATTCATGAAGTTCTCCGTTTTCACCGCATCCACCCCCGACTGGGAGCCGGAGCAGGCGGCACAGCTGCTCGCAGCCCAGGGCTGGGACGGCATCGAATGGCGCGTCACCGACCAGGACGAAGCGAAAACCCCGGGCTTCTGGGCGGGCAACCGCTCGAGCTGGCCGCTCACCGGGCTCGAAGCATCCGTTGCTGAAATTGCGCGAATCACCGCCGCTGCCGGCCTGGCGTTCTCCGGAATCGGCGGCTATGCCCGCTGTGACGACCATGACAATGTGGAGCGGATGCTCGCCGTCACCGCCGCGCTCGGCGCCCGCCAGGTGCGTGTGACGATGCCGCCGCTCGGCAGCGGGGACTACCGTGCTTTGTTCGCCGGCGCCCGCACCGATCTCGAGTGGGTCGCTGGGCGTGCCTCCAGGCACGGGGTGAAGGCTCTCGTCGAGTTGCATCACCGCACGATCACCTCTTCGGCGTCGGCAGCCATCCGGCTCATCGACGGGCTTGACCCCGCAGCGGTCGGCGTAATCCACGACCTCGGTAATCTGGTGATCGAAGGCCACGAAGACTTCCTCGCCGCTTTCCAGATGCTGGGGGAGTACCTCGCGCACGTTCACGTGAAGAACGTGATGTGGCGCCCCTCAGCCGATGGGGGCTTCGACGGATCCTTAATCTGGAAGAACGAGTGGGCGCCGTTGCGCACTGGGCAGGCGGATGTCGAGTCCTACTTCACCGCGCTCGCAGACCATGGCTACGACGGCTGGGTGACCGTGGAGGACTTCTCCACCGAGCTGCCGCTCGCCGAGCGCACGGCCGACAACCTCAGCTACCTCCGCGGGGTGCAGGAGCGGGTCGCTGGCCGCATGGACGTGTGAGCGTGATGTCCGCCCCCGTGACCGGCCGCACCAGGCGGCATCCGGTGCGCATCGTCCACCTGGGCCTCGGCGCATTCCACCGGTCGCACCAGGCCTGGTATACCCAGCGCGCGAACGAGTTGTCTGACCTCGGCTGGGGTATCGAGTCGTTTACCGGCCGCACGCCCGCAATCGCGGTTGCTCTCACCGCGCAGGATTGCGTCTATTCGCTGATCGAGCGCGGGCCGGAGTCCGACAC
>JAYTTG010000147.1:0-7917 GCA_043745175.1 Microbacteriaceae bacterium | reverse complement strand
CTATGCTCGGTTTATACATCCGATCGAGGGGCAACTACTTTGTTACTAAGGCTGCTCGGTTCTCGTTCATCACCAAAAGGGGCCTTTACTGGCAGCGGGCTGCTGAGCTTTATATTCCCAACCTCCTGATTCTGTCAACTAGAAGTGTCCCAGGGGCGACGGCTACATGCGGCTCCAGCCGACCCTGCATTCGTCGATCGCTCCACGGCCCTTGCTGGGGCACAGTTTGAAGAGCCCCGGACAGTGTCTACGCGCAGAACTTGTATTAGTGCACTCCCAATGCGGCTCCGAATCTCCCTCACTGGTCATGCATGACTCGAGCGAATACATCGCTCCAAGCCTCGCTCGAGATTCGATGAATTTAGCCAAGGCCTGACCTGCCTAACCTCCTGTTGATTCGCAAGCTTTTACGGGTTCCGGTCCACCGAAATGAGGACTAGACCAGACCGTTCTATGCGCAGTAACTTGAGCCAGACTCGACGACGAGTCGATTAGAGACTGGACCCTCTTGATAATCAAAAATAGAATCCGAAGCGTTGTGGGCGCCGCCGCAATAGCAGCCATGTTGGTCGCCAGCGGCTTTATCGCCAGCCCAGCAGTCGCAGCTACGGCCACTCCAACTCCAATACAACCGCCAACTTCGTCAGAGATCGCGCAGGTTAGCCTCGCCGGCCAAAGCGTCTCCGTGAAGGGCGGCGTGCACATATTCGACTACGCGGGCGCAGTAAAGGCAGGTGTGTCTGCCTCGGAAGCATTGAAGTTCGCCGAGGGCATGACCGCCGGTGGAGGCACTGTAGTTGGCGGTCCCTCGAACCTTGCAGTGAAGAGTTTTGCTCTTTCTCAGGCCATTCAAGCAGCACTATCCCAATGTCACGGCCGCAACGGACACTCCACCTACTGGTGGGGTAACCAAATCGCCCTCGATTCATGCAACACAAGTGTGCTGATTAATTCCGTCTGGGCTGGAGCAGGCCTATCTGCTCTAGGAGGAATTATCTCAGCCGCCACAGGCGCCGGAGCCGCGCTAGGTGCAATAGCGGCCGCAGTTCTCACGGTCGGCGCTGGCGCTCTCGGTATTTGCGCATCCTGGGGAAATGGAATCTACTTGAACCAGCTCTGGACAGGTCAACCGGGGTGTTGGGGACAGTGAACACGATGAAAGCACAATCTAAAAGCGCATGGCTCATATTCGGGATTGCTGCTGTAGTTGCCGCCGCAGGCGTCACCTTCGCAATCATCGCGGCGGCTTCTGCCTACACGGACCCGGTGCTGTCTACGGCTTTCGGACGGGCGGCGGGCGTTCTCGTTAGTGCAGCTGTTGTCTACCTCGCCTTCGTCGTTATTCGCCGCAGACAGGCATCTCACTCGTAGACGAAAGAAACATTCGAGCGGACGACAGTTTAAGCGATTGCCGCCCGCTCGAACGTTTTCTTACGATTCGGCCACCGACTGGCCATTGATGTATTGCCTCTTAGCCAGTGGTCACCGTATCTGTGCCAGTCAGATGTTCGGGAGTTGCTGCCGGGTGTGGGCGAGGCGGTAGGAGTCGGTACCGGTTTCGATGATGGTGCCGTTGAATGTGAGCCGGTCGACGATCGCAGCGCAGAGCCTCGGGTCGGTGAATGTTTTCGTCCAACCGGAGAACGACTCGTTTGACGCGATCGCGATGGAGTTGTTTTCTTCCCTTTCGGTGAGGACTAGGAACAGCAGGTCCGCGCTGCGTCGATCCAGTTCCATGTAGCCAAGTTCGTCGATCATGAGCAGATCGCCCCGGCCGTAGCGGGCGATGGTCCGGGCAAGGTTCTTCTCGTCCTCGGCCTCAACCAGTTCGTTGACGAGTCTGGTCGCAAGCGTGTATTTGACCCGAAATCCTTTCTCCGCCGCTGCGGTGCCAAGGCCGATGAGTAGGTGACTTTTGCCGGTCCCGGAGTCTCCGATGAGGCAGAGCGGTTGCCCGCGGCGCACCCAGTCGCCGGTGGCGAGGGTGTTGATGGTGGCAGGGTTGATGTTCGAGTTGGCATCAAAGTCGAAGTCTCCGAGCCATTTGTCCCTCGGGAAGCCGGCAGCTTTCACCCGGCGGACCGAGGAGCGGCGGTCGCGATCATCGCACTCGGCCAAGAGCAGTTCCGCGAGAAACCCCTGATAGCTGAGTTGCTCCTTCCGGGCTGCGGTGGTGGCTTCGTCGACGACGGCGCGGATCGTTGGGAGCCGAAGTCTGCGGCAGGCTTGATCGATCGCAGCGTTGGCAGCTTCCTCCGTGAGGCCTCTTCGACGCCGGAGGGTGGTGGTGATGCTGGTGGGCGTGGTCATGACGCTGTACCTTTCTGTGCAGCCGGAAGAGCTGTGGCGGGTGCGACGCGCTCGGGTAAGCGCAGCAGCTGGTCGTAAACGTCAACGGAGGGCAGTGGCCTCGTATCGGCAGGCAACCCGGCGATGACCGCAGCGGGATCAGCGAGTCGACGTCGGGTGAGGCTGACAACCGGGGGTCCGGCGAATTGTCCGTCATGCTGGTCACCGTCGTGCCGGTCACCGTCGTGCCGGTCACCGTCGTGTCCTCGAGCGACGCGATGGCGGTCAGGCGTGGCCCCACCGTTTGCCTCGTGTTGGCGCGCTTCAACGGCAACAACATCGGCGGTCACTGCCCCAACGAGCAGCGCCGAACGGAGGCCCGCAACAACATCAGAGGCGACCATCGGCCGGTGCAAAAGGAGCACACCGGTCAGTTGCCTGGTAGCGGTGGAATCACCATCTGTTTTCCGGGCTGCCGCCCAAAACGCGTCATGCGCGGAGGTGAACGCGCCACTGGCCCGGGCGGCGGCAAGAGCCGTCGACCCGGGCAACGCATCCGGTTTCATTTTCAGTACCTCAAGATAATGGTCCAAATCCACCGACTCCCCACCCCTGGCCACCACCCGCGCATGCCGGGCCACTTCGATGCAGCCATCGAAAATGACCACCTCGGCAGCACCGAGAAAGACCCGCACTTGCCGACCGATGAGCCGGGATGGGACGGAGTACTTCGCCATCCGCACCGTGACAAGGCTCGACCGGTCAACTCTCGGGCTCAGGGGCAGGCCCGGATCGAAGCGTTCCTCAGGCAGGCTCGCGAGCAGTGGTCTCTCGGTAGCGAAGTCCTCCCCGACCGACCGGATCCGAGTGTCGATCCGGCGGCCCTCGTCGGCTTCATCCCAGACCATGAGCCGCCCATTGAGCTCGGCAGGCGAATCCACTTCCGGCATTGGGGACAGGCGGTTGCGTCGGAACCGGCCAACCTCCCCCTCGACCCCGCCCTTCTCGTGAGCGCCCACAATTCCGGGCCCTCAATAGAACGCGTCGAATCCGTAATGGGAACGGAACAACACCCACCGGTCGTTCTCATCTCGCCGCCGACCGGACAGCACCTTCGTCACCGCGGAGGTCAGGTTGTCGTAACGGATATGCCGTGTCGGGATCCCACCGATCGCATCGAATGCCTCGATATGCCCCTGGAGAAAGGCTTCCTGAGATTGGGTGGAGTAAATCCGGTGAACAGCCTTCCTCGAATGTGAGAGTCGGAACACGAACATGTGGCATTTCGTCTCCACACCGGCGAGAACAATCCAAACATCCCCGAAGTCCACCTCAGCTTCAGCACCCGGCAGGTGCCCCTAGGGGATGAAGGCATCCACCCGCCGTCGGCCAGCCTCAATCTCGATCTCAACCCGGCGAATACGCACATAATCACGCACCGTCGAATACGACAACTCTGTGGCACCGTGTTCCTCAGCCAGCCTCGCCAGAACCCGGGTTGCCGTGTGACGTTGCTTCCGCGGGGGCATCCAAATCCACCCGCAACATCTCATCGATCGCCTCCCGAAACGGGGCCAGCCGGGGCGCAACCCTGACTTGCACCTTTCGTGGGGGTGGCTCCGCCGACGCCAAAGCTGCCCGCACCGTTCGATGGTGAACTTCATGCCTGCGCGCCAACTCACGCACCGAGAGCCCCTCGACTCTGGCATCTCTTCGAATACTTGCGAACACATCCACCGTCGACCTCATCAGGGCCCTCTCGTCAGAATCATCCAGACGAGAACACCTTCACGGGCGGCCCACTCAAAGCTGCACAAGACCCCCGGCAAATCCAAAACGACGGGGCCAAATGTAGCCATCACCCCGGGGCCACTTCAGCCTGTCAGAACCAACCTCCGGAACTTCACGGCGCGCACCTGGTAGCTGGCCCAGGAAAAAGAAACCCCCGCCTTGGGACTGCGCACCAACGCCGTTCAGCGCAGGCACGCTCGAGTGTTCGAAAGGCGAGACGGGATTTGGCGTCTCATCGATCAAAGTCAGGACCATGACATAGCCGAAGACACGCTCACGGCTGTTGATGCGCTCCTGACTTTCCTCATGAGCGCGTCAGATGCACTCGCCAAGGTAGCCGATGGGATACTCGAAATAAAAATGGAGCCCGCGTTTATCGGCTGGCAGAAAAAGGACTGGCTAAAAGCCATAACAAAGAAGAATGCTGCACTAGGTGCACTTTTCCACATTTCAGCCAAACCTGCGCACGCACTTGAGGTTCGCCGCTTTCTCAGGAACTGCATCCACGACGAGGGCCTAGATGCCGTCACAGTCCAAGCATCTAGTCGCACACAGAGAACGTGGATCGTTCCACCTGCCGCACAGGCCACGGAGATCACCGACGCAATGATCAAGCTTGAACCGCTCGAAAAATGGGGCGTCCACGACGAACCAGATGGCGCCCGCTACGCAGAAGTCGGCCCGCTAATCGAGACACTACTGGTTGAAACTCTGGCCGCTCTCAACTCGGCAATAAAGCGCTTGGATGAGGTTCTCGAAACCATGACGACGACTCCCAACTTGGCCACAAAGTCACATATCAATTAAGCTCTTCTGTCCCTGCACATCCAATGGCAGGTAGGCCTCGGAGAGCCTTGGCCTACGCTTCAGCCAAAAATATCGCGCTGACCTTGGGAAAGGCAGTCCGGGCCGAGACCACACCACTCCACGGGACGTGACCGAGAAAACTGGTTCGCGTGCTCAAAAGCAGGCCCGGTCCGTGCAACACTCGTTTTCTGGCGATCCCGACGATCATGAAGCAGGCTGTTAAACGCGTGTGGCCAGAACGTCGTTCCAATGTTTTGTATCCCTAGGTTGAGAGACAACCTGAGGCGGAGCGTTCAGGGCTCGCAAGATGCTCCCGACAGTTTTGCGGGCGAGTCCATACCCGCTGCTGGCACCTGTCCGGAGGATCACCGATGGTACAAACGATGTGGAATGAGTCGATCACCATAGTGCGCGCAAGGCACTAAAACTTGCACTTGCCGGGGTCACGGTTCACTCTGAGTCGATGAGGAACTGGGAGACGCGGGCGGCGAATTTGTCGGGTTCGGCAAGGTGTGCCATGTGGCCCAGATTGGACCAGGTTTCGATGCGTGCCTGAGGAACGTGGGCCAGGAGGTGCTCACGGTCCGCAGCTTCGACGGGTCCTCCGGCAAGCCAAAGGTAAGGCACCGTGACGCGATCCAGGACCACATCGATGCCGGACTGAAGGTCAGTGGGGGTCTCGGTCAGGGGCCCGTACCAATAGTCGAGGACCAGCTGCTGGTCAATTCGTTGTGTCGTCAGCACCCGCTCTCGCTCGGGCTCGGGGAGCCTCTCAACTCCGATGCTGGCCGCGAAGGGTGCAAAAGCGGCCACGAAGTCCGTTCCGCGGAGAGACGGCGCCAGCTGCTGCACGAAACCGGCGAAGGGCGCCACACGTGTGGTCTGATCAACGTTGAGCACCCCGATGGTGTCATGGAAGGCGGCATACGCGGTGGCATGGAGGGCGCCGGCCGAATGGCCGACGATTAGAGGCCGGACTGCCGTGCTGGCGGCGATCGTGGCATGGAGTCGTGCGACCACGGCTTGCGGGTCGGCACCGGAACCGTCGGATTCGCCATGCCCCGGCAGGTCGATGGCCAAACAGCGGAACCGGTCCTTGATCCGGTTAATGATCGGGTCCCAGGTCTCCTTAGAGAAAGTCATCCCGTGGATGAACACGATGGCAGGAAAGTCCCCGCCGGTGTCGAAGTAAGCAAGGGGTTCAACAGCCAAGACGGCACTCCCGATCCGAGATCACGAAGATGACTTCGTAGCAGGAAACTTAACGGAGTTAATGTAGGTTGTCAACGCCCCTGATGGCGGTCCCCGGAGCGTTCTGGCTCCCCGGCCAGTGGGCTTAACGACAGTGAAATTCTCACACTCGGTTCCCGTACTCCGATTCGCCTGCGGACGGCCGGCTCCTTGTCCTGATCGGACTTGATGTCTCATAGCCCTTGTGTCTTGAAACGCATGCGATCCAAGACGGGTTCGCCCTTGACTGCGACGCCGAGCGATCACAGAACAGCGCCACTTATCGATCAACTCCACAGGCTGATGCAGGATGGGGTCATGTCGATCTGTCCTTTGTGTGACCTCGAGCTGGATTGGTGCGAGCACGGCCTCGTAGCCGCGCAGAAAGAGCGTGCCGCGTTGGCGCCACTGCTGATCTCGCCCAGGGTATGGCGCACTTCCTGGGGTGCCCACACAAGGACGACGACGACGACTTCACCTTGTGGGCCGAGCTCGACGCTCCGTCGGCGTGGTTGCGCCTGGCCTATGGGGAAGAGCTTCGGGCGACCGGGGGTGCTCGGGATGACCTCACCGCCGCGTCGCGCTGCAGCGACTGCGTCGAGCACGGTCCGTGGTCGTGACCGAGCGCCTGGCCGACGAGGCTTGGATGCAGCCGCCTGAGCGTCGTGGTCTGACTGGCGTTGAGCCTTTTGTCGGCGTAGATGCGTCGGTGACTGACTTTTAGCGGTTCGCGATGTCGGACCTCCGGATGCATAACACGCGCGGGTATCTCGCGGAGTTCCTCGTGGCGAGGGCGGTCGGTCTCGGTGAGGTGCGCCGCATCGAGTGGGATGCGTACGACCTGCTCGTCGACGGGAGGATTGGTGTCGAAGTGAAGTCGTCGGCGTACCTGCAGGTGTGGCGGCTGTCGCGGATCGAGTTCTCGGGGCTTCGCGGCACCCGGTACGACAGTTATCACGGCGACGATCCGAGCGGGCGGCAGCTCGATGCGCACGTGTACGTGTTCGGCATGCAGACGGCGACGGATCACGATGCCCACGAACCGCTCGACATCAGCCAGTGGGAGTTCTATGTGCTCAGCAAGAGCTACCTCGAGCAGGGCCAGGTAGGTCAGAGCCTCGGACTCGAGACCCTCAAGCGACTGTCGGGAGGCGGGACTCCCTGAGCGGCGTTGCGGAGTCGCATCCTCGAAAAGGCGCAGGGCCAAACGGTCAACACCGAACCCTGGTGGTAACGGTCCACGAGCCGAACGGCGGCATGCCGATCGTCTTGTGCGACGCGGTCACCGGGAGTCGGCGTAGGTGTCGCATAACTGATGCGTCTTCGCCACCCATGGATGGCGAAGCACCTAAGTTACGAGACAGTGATGGCCTCAATTCGAGCTGGTCGAAGCCGACGACGCCCGTATGCGGAACGATCAAAGGGCCGTCGAGGACCGTCGTCGAAGAAAAAAATCAACGGGGACGGATCTATCGACATAGCGAGTGCCAGCCCGCTACTTTTGCCGGATTCAGGAGACTGTCACCCTCCTTTTAGGGAGAGGCAACCTTGGCGGATCACGCTGCATCTATATGCTCACTCTTTCTCTCTCGATCGCTTCCGTCGATTCACCCCTGTGGGTGAACGTCGGCAGGAACAAGCTCGAGCGGTTCAAAAAAGTACCCTTCTCCGACACAGAGTCGATTGTGATAATCCCGGGCATCGGAGCGGTGCTGCTCACCGACACCGGCCAGGAACTGACGGTCCACGCGGTAGCTCCCGATCGCAGCACTCTCGACTTCATCCGGGAAGGTATCGCAA
>JAYTTG010000146.1:0-2166 GCA_043745175.1 Microbacteriaceae bacterium | reverse complement strand
CGCGCTCATCGGTGGAGGCATCATGAGCGCCACCCTTGGCGCATTCATCAAGCAACTCCAGCCCGACTGGAGCATCCAGATATTCGAGCGGCTGGGGGATGTCGCCCTCGAAAGCTCCAACCCGTGGAACAACGCCGGCACCGGCCATTCCGCATTGTGCGAGCTCAACTACACGCCGGAAAAAGCTGACGGCTCGATCGACATCTCGAGCGCCGTGACGGTGAACGAACAGTTCCAGGTGTCCCGCCAGTTCTGGTCCTACCTCGTCGACCGGAACCTGCTGCCCGATCCGCAGGCCTTCATCAATCCGGTGCCGCACATGAGCTTCGTCTGGGGCACTGAGAATGTGGACTATCTCCGCCGTCGGCAGGAGGCGCTGGCCGGGCATCCGCTCTTCGCAGGGATGGAGTTCAGCGACGATCCGAAGGTGATCCGTTCCTGGGCCCCCGCGATGATTCCGGGTCGTAAGAAAGACCAGCCGATCGCGGCCACCCGCGTCGATGCCGGAACCGATGTCGATTTCGGTTCCCTCACGCACGGCTTGCTCGACTACCTCACTTCCCACGGTGCCGTGCTTCTCACCGAGCACACGATCAAGAACATCACCCGCCAGAGAGACGGACTGTGGCGCCTGCACGTCGTGCATGAGGTCGGGGGAACGCCGCAGGATGTGCGCGCCCGCTTCGTCTTCGTTGGGGCTGGCGGTGGCGCCCTCAAGCTGCTGCAGAAGTCGGGGATCCCCGAGATCAGGGGGTTCGGCGGCTTCCCGGTGAGCGGAGAATTCTTGCGCACGGACAACCCAGAGGTCGTGGCGCGCCACCATGCGAAGGTTTACGGTAAGCCCGCGCTCGGAGCGCCACCGATGTCGATGCCGCACCTCGACACTCGAGTCGTAGACGGCTCGGCAAGCCTGATGTTCGGTCCATACGCCGGCTTCAACACCAAGTTCCTCAAGAACGGATCGTGGCTCGACCTGTTCGCGACCATCCGGTTACACAACCTCGTTCCAATGATCTCTGCCGGCGCCTCGAACCTCGGGTTGGTGCGCTATCTCGTCGCGCAGCTGGTCGCCTCCAAGTCGGCGAAGTTCGACGAATTGCGGGAGTTCATGCCTACCGCCGACCCGAAGGACTGGTACATCATCACCGCCGGCCAGCGGGTACAGGTGATCAAGAAAGACAAGGAGAAGGGCGGAGTGCTGCAGTTCGGCACCGAGGTCATCACCTCTGCCGACGGCTCCATCGCCGGCCTGCTCGGCGCTTCGCCCGGGGCATCCACCGCCGTTCCGATCATGCTCGACGTGCTGAAGCGCTGCTTCCCCGACCGGATCGCCGCCTGGACGCCCAAGCTCCGGGAGATGGTTCCTACCTACGGAATACTGCTTTCAGAAAATTCGAAACTCGCCGAGAAGACTCTCGGCTCGACCCAGAAGGCTCTCGAGATAGCCTGAGATTGACCAGCATCCCCACGTGTGACCGGCCGCAGAATCAGCCAGGGCACGCGTGACTGGTGTTGACCCCACTGACAGTCAGTTGGCGACTTTCCCCCGTACCATCCGAATCTCCGTGATCCCATATTCTTCCTTGGAAGACCCGTCGGCAATGAAGCCATGCTTTCGGTAGAACGCCTGGGCTCGCGGGTTGGGATCTGCCACCCACAGCGCAGCAGCTTCGCTCTGGGATATGACGGCGTCGAGAAGACCGGCTCCGGCTCCAGTTCCGTGCGCGGATGCAAGCACATAGAGGACATTGAGCTGCTGGCTCCATGTTGCGTCGACATCTGTGGGGGATGCGCTCTGCGCAATTCCGATCAGCTCTCCGCCGTATTCCGCGACCGCGATTCGATGGTGAGCGAATCGCTCGTCCGTCAGCCCAATCATCCAGAAACGCTGTCTCGTTGACACGAACTCGGGATTGTCCAACATCTCGTCGCTCATGACGCCACGGTAGGCCTCCTGCCAAGACGTGACGTGGATGCGTGCCATTCCTGCAGCATCCTGTGGCGTAGCGGGACGGATCGTCGGTGGCGTAGTCATGAGCTGCTTCATAATATCTGCCTCCTCTCGCTGACGCTGTGTCTGTGTCCGCTGCCTCGATCCGGAAACGCGGATGCGCGTGGCCGACGGCAGCAGTCTCGTCGCGAACGGCGATCATTTGTGCGGCCACC
>JAYTTG010000145.1:0-2167 GCA_043745175.1 Microbacteriaceae bacterium | reverse complement strand
CCCCGACAGCAAGGGAACCGAATGCTGTGCCGACCACCAGGAGGACCGCTACTGCCGCTGCCCTCATCGGGGGGCGACCGCACCGGCCAGCTCGGCATCACGGAGCGCACTGTCGTGAGCTTCGGCTGCGGCCAGATCGATCGCGTCATAAAACTGTGCACGGGTATTGCGCACGTAGCGGATGACAACGAAGACGAGCAGGGCGATTACAACCAGGATCGCCAGCAGCGTCCAGCTGATCGCCATGGTCAGTGTCGTCGACGACGTGGGAGTGAAGATCAAGTTCGCATTGGGATCAATCTTTTCATCCGTGGCGGATGGGGCCGTCTTCGCCTGCGGATTAGTGGACTTCGGCGGCACAATTCCGACCGGAGCCGGGGTGAGCGTCACCGTCGACCATGCGAGGGCCAGTGCGCCAATGCCCGACAGTGTGGTGACGATGTGGGCCGACTGCCCCGGGAGGAGATCGTGGATGCCCGACGGTACGACCTGGCCGAGGTGGATATCGAACGGGCCGACCACATCCACCTTCTGGGTCACGTCGACGCGCACGTTGCCCCGGTTTGCCACGGAATAATCAACATCAATCGTTCCGGGTGCAAAAGGGTTGAGGGACGGCGTGAATCCGGTGACGAATCCCGCCGTGGTCAGATGCGGAGCGAGCGGGCCGGAGATGCGCAGGTTGATGCGGGCCCCGACGCGCTGCTCGACCATCACGGTCTGCCCCTTGCTTTTACCCGGGGTGGTGCTCGACGCCACGATTCCGGCCGAATGATCCCCCGGCGTGGCATCCGATGGCACGAGCATGGTGAACGGGATCGTGGCCTCGGTGCCGGGTTCCAGATGCACCGATGAGGTGTTCATCGTGACCCAGGCGCCGAGGTCGATGGATTTGCTTGCCCTCGGAGCCAGAGTGAGGTTGCCCGTCTCCCGGTCATTGATGGCGTCTGCCGCGTACACCGCAAAATCGCTGGCAACGGTACCGGAGTTCGTCACGATAACGGTGTCGTTGACCTGACTGCCCGGGTCGGTCGCGTAGTTGAAAAGGCTGCGTGGGCCGTGTGAATCATCGGAGGGTTTCACACTCCAGGCGATGGGGGCGGATGCCGCACCCGCGACGCGGGTCACCGGCCCGGCCGATGAGGCCGCCGACGCGGCGGCAATCGGAGCAACCGCCAACAAAATGGCGGCAGCGAGCGAGAGAGAAGCAGTGCTGAAACGCATGGGAACCAATCGGGGATGACTCGGGAGAAGGGGGTTGGAGCCGAATAGATTTCGGATCCAACCCCCTCGGGTGTAGAGGTGCCGGCCTAGAGGAGCGTCAGCGTGAGGACGGCGGTGTAGGAGCCACCGCGGGTGTTGCCCGGAGCGGCGAGGCTGAGTGCCGCGCCCACAACGGTGGTGGTGGTTCCGTCAACGACCGTGCCGGTAGTGAGCACGCTTGCGGCCTTCAGCCCGCTGGTCGAAGCAGGAGCCGGAAGAACAGCGGCACCAGCGGTTCCGGCGTTACCGGATCCAACCAGAGCTGGCGTCCAGCCGAAGTACTTGCCATCGATCGTCTTCGAGCCATCCGTGAAGTTGGTCGAGGTGCCGGTGAGGTTCCAGGTGGAGGAACCGAGCTGGCGCGTGTCGGTGACAGTGATCGGGCCGAGGCTACCGCTCGCCGTGAAAAGGCCGCCCGTGAGGACTGCCGTTCCGAGCGAGATGGCGCTCTGCAGACCGGTGAACGTCAACGCGCCCGTTCCCGAGGGAACCGTGGCAGAGACGTTCGTTGAACCTGGAGCGGCAGCAGGCTGCGCAACGGTGACCGATGCCGAAGCAGAGGTCGACGCCGCGTAGACAGCCGCGTTGCCTGGCGTGAACTGAGCAGTGTAGCTGTGCGATCCGGGCGCCAACGCTGAGGTACTCGCGGTGGCGACGCCGT
Source organism: Microbacteriaceae bacterium (assembly GCA_043745175.1). Lineage (GTDB taxonomy): Bacteria > Actinomycetota > Actinomycetes > Actinomycetales > Microbacteriaceae > Lacisediminihabitans. The sequence continues at coordinate 243 of JAYTTG010000145.1, read as the reverse complement.
TCGTGATGCTCCCCGTGCCGACAACCGTGCTGCCCTCGAGGAACTGGACACTACCGGCAACGCCGGACGCGAGCGCGGCGCCGTTCGGGTCCTTGACCGTCGCGGTGAGCGTGGCCGTGTTGTCCGCGTTGAGCAGAGCGGTGAGCGAGGTGGTGGTGGCGGTGGCGGGGGCGACAACAGCCGACCCGACCGACCAGTTCCCACCGGCGTCGATCGTCATTGCAAGCGAGAAGAACTTGTCAG
>JAYTTG010000144.1:0-2174 GCA_043745175.1 Microbacteriaceae bacterium | reverse complement strand
CGGACCCGAGCACGGGCGACCGTCCGGCGTGGGCGTTGACGGAACTAACTCACGACGCCACCTCCTCGCCAAACCCTGACGGACACGACCGTGACCTTCACGGCATCGAGTGGGTTCGCCCCACCGATCTCGTCCACCGCGTCAGCGCGGACATGATGACGCGCGGAGCCGACGCCCACCACGACGCCCACACGTGGGCCCGTACACGACTCCAGGAGGTGATCACCCCGTCCGATCGGAGACTCCGCCTGGCCCCGCTCTCAGCGTTCGGCACCCACGGGCCAGCGACTGCCCGGCGCGACACCATCGGCTGCTGATCCACCCGCCGCCGCTATCTCACCGTACCGACGCAATTTCGCCGAAGGAGACCCGCCCGTCATGCACACCCTGTTCGAACAAGAACTGAACATACCCGATTTCTCCACCGCCGAAGGGCTTCGCATTGTCCTGAACCGTCTGCACGGTGGAGGGCACGGTACCTGGAACGCCGACCCGGAAGCCCGCGAACTGGTGATGTTCGCAGCGAGCAAGTATCGGCGGTTGGCCGCGAAATGGCATCGCGACGAAGCGGATGCCGCTCATGCCGCCTTCTTGGCGATGGTCGCCTCGGCGACTCGACACGCGGATGACCCGTGGGCGGTCGTGACCACCGCGGTGGCCCGCACGTTGAAAGCGGAAACCCGAGCCGACCGGCACATGGTCTCTACCGAGCGAGCTCGCCACCCAGCAAAACTCGTTGACAATCCACCGATCCGGGCCGGCGAGCACGAAGAATTCGTCTTCGACATCCTTCACACAAGCAGGACTAACGCCGCGGCGGATGAAAAGTCTGCAGTGTCGCTGACTGGAGAAGCAGCGCGGTTCCTTGCCCTTCTGGGCTGGCCCGAGGAGGTGGCCGAAGCGAGCGTCGACTACGTGACCGACCGGTTGGCCTCCGCCGGGAACCGGGACACGGCGTTTGAATCCCTGCGCAGAGATGCCTCGATCCCCGCGCAGTTGGATATCCCCCGGTCCTCTTGGGCACGCGTGGTGCGGTTGCTCCTCGGAGGCGAAACCGTTCCCGGAATCCCGTCACAGCGCGGGATCCTGGTCCGGGTCCTGTTGGGGGAGACCGCGGCGACCCTCCTCGCCGATGATGCCCTGGTGTTGGCCGTCGCCGGCACCGCGTCGGGATGGAGCGCGGCATGAACGAAGGCCACATCGAACTCGCCCGCGCAGTCGCCTCGATCCACGTCGGGCACCGATTCCGCTCTGACCTCGGCGACTTGGACGAGTTGGTCGCCTCCATCCAGCTGATGGGCCTGCTGCAACCAATCACCATCAGTCCGGACGGGACCTTGATCTGCGGGGTCCGCCGTTACGCGGCGGTGGTGGAACTCGGCTGGAAAACGGTGAGCGTGTGGGTACGCTCCGGGATCTCCACCGACCTTCAACGACTCCTCGCCGAACAACACGAGAACACCATGCGCAAAAACCTCACCCCAACAGAGGCAGCCCGACTGTATGCGGAGTTGAAGAAGCTCTATCAAGAGGATGCAGCACGGCGCCAACTGGCGTCGCAATTCGGTGCGGGTTCGAGAGCCGCGTTACGCGGTCCTACAGATTCTGTAGGGCCGTACGGAATCGCGCGATTCCAGGCGGCGAAGGCGATTACCGGAAAACGGTCGGAGTTCACACTCGAGCACGTCCTCGAGGTAGAACGCCTCGCGAAAGATCCCGCAACCCCGGATAACCTCCGCGCTGTGGCGATCCGAGAGCTCACAGCAATGGACGCAGACGGCAAGGTCCACGGCCACTTCCTGGCCGTAAGAGCGGCGCAAACCACCGGCGAGCTGACGTCGGCGATGAGCGTCCGGCAGGCCGCCACATCGGAGCTACGGCATCTGCACGCGGTAGAAGCTCCAGAGAAGCTGGCCCAGGCGGCGAAAGATGCACTGGCCCGTGCTCGCGCGGCAAGGAGCACGGCTCGCTCGGCCGGCTCCCCGGTCCTCCGGAAGCCACCGACCGAGGTCGCACGGTTCAGCATCCGGGCGTTCCTGATGACGATCAGCGAAACGGATTACTGGTGGTTGCATTACGACCCGGCAGAGATCGGCACCGCCCTGACCGCTGCCCAATGGGAGCAGTTCGACGACTGGGTCATACACACGGCAGCCTTCCGTGACGCAGCCCGA